>DATKYA010000639.1:0-3767 GCA_035528775.1 Planctomycetota bacterium
ATGGCGGCAGCCGGCGGACTGCCGCTATAGTGGCACCGGCCGGGCAGCGTAAGGAGGAAGTGACCAGGGATAGTGCGCCTTGACAAGCCTGTTATGCCGCGTTCTTCCACCCATTCGTCCGTCACGCGGCACATCGGACCGCCTTGGGCATCTTTTCATAGCTCAGGATGTCAAAGAACAAGGCGAAACCGGCTTCCGAAGGCAGATCGGGCCGCGGACCGTGAAAAATCCAGGCTAGTATCTCCTGTCCCTAGTATCTCCCTAGTATCTCCTATGAAGTGCTCATTTCGACCTCGCCCGCAGTACGTATAGGACAATGCATGCAAGTGCAACACACGCTACAATCGTAACGGCTGTTATCCATCTACGATCGCCTCCGGTGGCTATCGGCTCACGAGTACTTTCGGCATCGTCTGTAGGATTCACTGGAACAACTTTGGGGAGGCTCGGAATCGTTGTGGCGGTACTAGGTCGCGTGGCAGGAACCTCCGCGCCGAGTCCTTCGACTGCATTGCGCAGGATCTCTTCCAAGTTGCCAACCGTGAACTCAACTCCATAGCGACTGTCTACAATGCGTGTTCCTACTGGAAAAGATGGCTTGAAATAGTCCTGTTTGAGGTCGGGATCAACAACAAAAGTACGAACCAGCAGAGAAAATCTCTCTACTCGCTCGCGGCCTCCTTTGGTTGCTTTTCGATCCACGTCGATATTGGTCGGCACCCATCGTCCGCCTTCCTGCCGATAGGCAAAACGGTAATGGTTTATGTGTGTATTTATGCCATCCGTCGAACTAAACATGGCCTCGATTGGTAACCTGCCGGAGTCGGGATCGAAAACCATCACACACTTTTCTTGACGGTCATGGTCGTTGCCCTCCAGAGTTACTTCGGTGCGGCCGGCCACCTCCCTGACACTCATCTTGTAGCCATCCAGCGATGACACTGGAGGACATGTCTCCAGAATCCACTTCATCGGATTGCCTGTTGCCATGACCTCCTGGGCGGATGATTGAACGAGAGGTAACTCAGTTGGACCGAGGACTGCATTCCCACCCCGTTCGGGCCGCTGCCAGTACACGCTCTGTTCCGGTGTCGAAATCAACGTCTCGCGAATGGGGGTCATACCTGCGGGGGTAAGTTCGCCATTGACCAATGTCGTAAATTCCTGATCCCATCGCCATTTGTTTCCATCAATAGTTAGCTCTCCTTCCGTCTCCGTGCTGCTATGTAGTCGTCCTTCTTCTCTTCCGTTGGGCCACTTGTCCGTTATCGTTCGCACACGCACTTGAAACCTGGATAACTCCGCAAACGTTGAGCGAGTATTGTCAATGAGAGCTGAAGCCAATTCTCTGCTGTCGTCGGCAATAGCCACGGCGCTATGGCACAATACACTAATGCTGATAATCAGAAGGCACAGCGGGTTCACGCTGTCATTCAGCTTGGTCGCATATGCACTCCATATCATGGTTATGCTCCTTAAACTGAAGAGGTGTTCGAACAAGAATGCCCGGCCCTGATCATGCCCATTGGCATTGGGCCGGGCATTCTGTGGCTCTTAAGGTACACCATCGGCAGGATCGCTAGGAAAACCGGGGACAGGCAACTAGTTTTTCGCGATGGCACTGCTGTTGGCCTCCGGCCGCCGCTGGTTTCCTGGTGTGAGCGAGGGGGTGCGACGGATTGCACCAACACTGGTGGCTGAACACCGTCAGTGTGACGCTCAGGCACGACTGCAAGCATAGCACGAGGTACGTAGGATGTCAAGCACAATTCCGGCGGGGCATTTGGTGGATATGTCCTGCCTGCCCTTCGCGTCCGCCCGTATCAGCCCGTGGCTGGGCAGCAGCACGCCGGCCGAACTGGCTCTGCCGGCAGAACTGGTAGACGACGTCGGTGGCTTGGCCCCAGTTGGCGTCGATGATGCACCGGTCGGTCCGCAGCTCGGCGCCATCCTCAGCTTGTACCCGGCGCGTACGTCGTTGATCCGGTTCCCCCGAATGGCTATAATCTGTTCCTTCTCGAAATCCGCAGCGCATCGCGGAGCCCGGCCGATGGCGCAGATCGTGGTGGAAAACCTGGTGAAGACGTTTCGCGTGGCGGAGCGCGCTCCGGGGACGTGGGGGGCGTTGGCGGGGATCGTGCGCCGCCGCTATCGCACCGTGGCCGCGCTCAACGGCATCTCGTTCAGCCTCGATGAAGGCGAGCTGCTCGGCTACATCGGCCCCAACGGCGCCGGAAAAAGCACAACCGTCAAGATACTCTCGGGCATCCTCGTGCCCGATTCCGGCCGCGTGGAAGTGGCGGGCCTCACGCCGTGGAAGAGCCGCATCGAGAGCGTCCGCAAGATCGGCGTCGTCTTCGGCCAGCGAACGCAGCTCTGGTGGGACCTCCCGGTGGTCGAGTCGTTCGACCTGCTGCGCGACATCTACCGCGTGCCCCACGCCGACTACATCCGCGCCCGCGACGAGATGGTCTGCCTGCTGGATCTGGCGTCGCTGCTGGACACACCGGTGCGGCAGCTCAGCCTTGGCCAGCGGATGCGCTGCGACCTCGCCGCCGCGCTCCTGCACGGTCCCCGAATCCTCTACCTCGACGAGCCGACTATCGGCCTCGATGCCGTCACCAAGCTCGCGGTGCGCGACTTCGTCCGCCGCATCAACAAAGATCGCGGCATCACCATCATCCTCAGCACGCACGACATGGACGACATCGAGGCCCTCTGCCGGCGCGTGCTCGTGATCAACAAGGGCGCCATCCTCGCCGACGGCTCGCTCGACGATCTCCGTGCGATGGTCAGCGGCGAGCGGCGCCTGATCATAGATCTGCTGCACGATCAGGTCGACGTGAGCGATCCCGATGCCGAGGTGATCGCCCGCGACGGCCACCGCGTGACCTTGCGCTTCTATCCGCGAAGCGTCCGCGCGGCCGACCTGTTGGCCCGCATCACTGCGCGATACGAAATCCGCGACCTGTTCGTCGAGAACCCGCCGATCGAGGAGATCATTGCGAGCCTGTACCGCACGGCGGGCGCGGGCGCCAGCCAACGGCCGCCGGACCGCGCCGACGGAGGGCAGCCCCGATGAGGCCGTACCGGGCGATGTTCTCCGCGCGGTTCCGCTCGCTGCTGCAATATCGAGCCGCGGCCATCGCCGGGTTCTGCACGCAATTATTCTGGGGGCTCATCCGCATGATGATCTTCACCGCCTTCTACGCGGGCGTGCAGGAGCCGATGCCGATGCGGCTGGAGCAGGTGATCGCCTACGTGTGGCTGGGCCAGGCGTTTTTCGCGATGATCCCGCTACGGCCCGACCGCGACATCGAGCAGCTCATCCGAACGGGCAACGTGGCCTACGAAATCCTGCGGCCGGTGGACCAGTACAACCTGTGGTACAGCCGCGCGGCTGCCAACTGCATCGCTCCGGCGATGCTGCGTGCGGTGCCGATCCTGGCAATCTCGCTTGTTGCGGGCTGGCTGTATTGGCCGGGAGCGCTGCCGGTTGCGTGCTCAGCCGCGAGCATGCTCGCCGCCGCCATGCTCAGTGCAGCCTTCAGCACGCTGATGACCATCACGATGTTCTGGACGATCTCCGGCCGCGGCATCACCGTGCTGGCGTCGATCTTGGCATACACGCTCAGCGGGATCGTGATTCCGCTGCCGTTCTTCCCCGACTCGGTGCAGTGGCTGCTGAACGCGCTGCCGTTTCGCGGGCTGATCGACGTGCCCTTCCGCATCTTCACGGGCAGCATTCCGCCGGCGAGCGTGCCGGT
>DATKYA010000640.1:0-12225 GCA_035528775.1 Planctomycetota bacterium
CGCAGCCTCACCGAAGCCAGCGCCGAATCACTGCGAAGCCTGCACGCGCGATTTACTCCCGACCACTGGACGGTGCGGCGCGACGGCCTGACCGACCAGGAAGACGCCTGCCACACGATCTTCTGCACCGGCAACGGCAGGCTGGGCGTCCGCGGCAACCTCCCCCAGTTGCCCATCGGCAGCAGGCAGGGAATCTACCTCGCAGGCTTCTACGACACCTTCCGCCGCCCCCCGCAGAACGTGGACAAATGGTCCCCCTTCATGAAATACTGGGGCAACGCCGAGCTCGCGGTCGGCGACCAGATCGAGTCCTGCATAGTCAACTGCCCCGACTTCCTCGCCACCGAATGGACCGTCGACGGTGAGCGGGTCGAGTTCACCGCCGGCACGCTTCGATCGCTGCACCGCTCGCTCGACCTCCGCACCGGCATGTTTACCGCCGAAGCCCATTGGACCTCGCCCTCCGGCCGCGTGCTGCGGATCGTCCAGCGCCGCTTCGCCGACATGGCAACCACCAGCCGAGTTTTCGTGCAGTACGAGATCGAGCCGCTCAACTTCTCCGGTGCGCTCGAAATCCGAGCCGGCATCCGCACCGACACCGCTAACGGCTCCGAGCTTGGCCCGCAGCGCCTGTACGACACGATCCACAGCGCGGCGGCCGGCCCGAACAGCGTCGCCGTGCTCGTGAAAGGCAAGACCGTCGGCATGCAGGCTGCCTTCGCGGCCGGCTTCCGCATCCTCGACCGCCCCGCCGCCACCTACACCACCGAGATCACCGACACCGGCGCGTTCGTCACGGCGTCTACCGATCTCGTGCAGGACAAGCTCCTGTATGTTGAGCGCTCCGCCGCGGCGGCCTCAGATCGCGTGGAAGGCCAGCCCCTGCCCGCCGTGGTCGAAGCCATCAAGGAAGCCGTCGCCACGCCCTTCAACGAGGCCCGCATCGAATCCGCCGCGCGCTGGAGGCAGCTCTGGGACGACTCCGACGTGATCATCGAAGGCGATCCCGCGAACCAGCTCGGCATCCGCTACAGCATCTTCCAACTCCTCATCGCCGGTTCCGCCGATGATCCCGGCGTCTCCATCCCCGCCAAGGGCCTCACCGCCGAGGGCTATCGCGGGATGGTCTTCTGGGACACCGACATCCACATGACGTCGTTCTTCAACCTGACGCAGCCGCGGATCGCGCGTAACCTCGCGATGTTCCGGTTCAACACGCTCGCCGGCGCCCGCCGCAAGGCCGCTCGCTACGGATTCCGCGGTGCCAGCTTCCCCTGGGAGACAGGAGTCAGCGGCGACGAAGAATGCGAGAAGTGGCTCAAGCTCATCACCCACCAGTCCCACATCACCGCCGACGTTGCCCTCGCCCTGCAGCAATACGTCGATTGCACCGGCGACACCGAGTTCTACGAGAACTGCGCCGCCGAACTCCTCACCGAGACCGCCCGGTTCTGGCTGAGCAAGTGCGTGCCCGATGGCGAGCAATTCTCCATCCCTGACGCCGGCGGCCCCGACGAATTCCACGTCGTCTGCAACAACAGCGCCTACGTGAACCACCTCGCCCGCCACAACCTGCTCCTCGCCGACCGCGCCGTGAGGCACCTCCGGCAGCACGCCCCGGCCACGCTCGCCGAGATCAAACGCAAGACCGGCGTAACCGACGACGAACTGCAATCATTCCCGGTCTACGCCGCCCGCATCAAGACTATGGAACGCCCCGGCGGCTTGCTCGAACAATGCGATGGCTTCTTCGGCCTCCGCGACGAGATCGTCCACAACGCATGGACCTCCGATCCGTTCAACACGCAGACCGTCAAGCAGGCCGACGTCCTGATGCTGCCATATCTGCTGCCCGACCAATGGCCGGCGGAGGCAGTCCGCGCCAACTGGGACTACTACGAGCCGCGGACGGTCCATCAGTCGTCGCTGAGCCACGCCGCGCACGGCATCATGGCAGCCGAACTGGGCCTGCTCGACAAGGCCGAGCACTACATCAGGCAGTCGCTGGGAATGGATTTGTATGACGAGATGGGCAACGCCGCCCACGGCGCCCACATGGCAGCGCACGGCATGAACTGGTCCGCCATCATCCGCGGCTACGGCGGAGCACGCCCGCAGGGCGATCATTTCCTCATCCAGCCGCGCCTGCCACAAACGTGGACCCGCCTTGCCTTCAACCTCAAATGGCGCGGAGCGGACTTCGTTGTCGACATCACTCCCGGCAAGGTGACCGTCAGGAACAATGCAGCCCCCGCTGCACCGTTGCCCCTGCGCCTTTGCGGCAAGGACTGCACCGTGAATCCCGGCGAGGCGACCAAGGCGCTCATGTGAACCGGCCGCCATCCCATAGGAGGGAATGTTGTGTTCGCCCCGACGGAACCGCCGCAACCGCAATCCGCCATACTCGCCTTGCCGGCCCTTCAATCAGGATGTTGACCCATGACCCGATATGCCAGGTTCAGCTTCGACGGAGCACTCCATCACGTCACGATGCGGTGCAACAACAAGGAATTCCTGTTCGACACCGACTCCTTCGGCCTGTTCATCAGCCTGCTCGGCGAGATCAGCCGCATGTACGGCCTTCCCCTCTACGGCTATTGCCTTATGACCAACCACGTGCACCTGCTCGTGCAGGTGGACACCGCCGGCGTGATTTCGCTGTTCATGCAGCGCCTCGCCAACACCTTCGCCAGGCAATTCAACTCCGCCCGCCGACGCAAGGGCCACCTGTGGGAAGCCCGATTCCGAAGTTGCATCGTCGAGGCGGACGCCTTCCTCCTCCGCGCTATGGCGTACGTCGACCTCAACCCGGTTCGTGCCGGTATAGCCGAAAACCCCTCGGTCCATCCGTGGTCCGGTCACGCCGAGCTCGCCTCGGGGAACAAGAACCTGCTCACCTTCCACCAGACGTACGCCGCCCTCGGCTCCAATTCCGCCGCGCGATACGAAGCATTCCAACGGATCCTCGCACAGGAACTCGCGCGGCCGGCGTATTCCCTCGCCGAGACACTTTTCGTGGGCCGAGCCGAATTTGTGCAGGAGATGATGCAGCGCTTCGGGATCGAAAGCCGTGTCCGTCCACGTGTCCGGTGGGTAGACCTTGGCGATGGGGCTTGGGCACTGCAACCGCTGGGTGGAGGAGGGGTCCGGGGAGTAAGATACCGCCGGCTAATTCAGGATGATGACAGGCAATGTCAATCGTGACTTCTCCCTCCATGAACGACCCGTACTACGTCGACAGGTACCATGGCAGCCGCCACAGCACCCCAGATCACCGGCACCAGGGCCAATTCCCCCGCTCCCACCCGTTCCACGGTGACAGGCACCGTGGCAACCACCACGGCACCCCGAATCACCGGCGCCAAGGCCAATTCCCCCGCTCCCACGCGTGACAGCCGCAGGGATCCGACCCAACTCCCCACCCGTGCCACGGTGACAGGCACCGTGGCAGCCACAGGGCACCCAATGCCCACACCGAGCCGACTCCGCACTCCCCACCTGTGCCACGGTGACAGGCACCGTGGCAGGCACCGCGGCAACCGCAGGGCCCCAATGCCCAGCGCACTCCCCACGCGTGCCACGGTGACAGGCACCGTGGCAGTCACCACAACACCCCGATTACCGAGGACCGACTCCCCGCCCCCACGTCAGTGCCACGGTGACAGGCACCGTGGCAGCCGCAGGGCACACTGTGCCCACACCGAGCCGACTCCGCACTCCCCACCCGTGCCACGGTGACAGGCACCGTGCCAATCACCACGGCACCCCGAATCACCGGCACCAGGGCCAATTCCCTGCCCATCCATGCCACGGGGTTGACAGGAAAGCGCACGCTGCTGAGCGTGTTGGCGAGGTCGTCGGCGAGGCGGGCGAGACATACACGTGGTTCGGCTCCACGGCCTGGCCATCAAATGCCTCAATCACCGGTATGGCGCTGCCCGCGGAAAGAACCATGGGCAGTTGGCTGCGGTAGGTGCGGGTAACGTGCTGCACGAGCACAAAGGCCAGGCCCGTGTCGGGCGGAAGGGCATTTACCATTGGGGCCGACTGCTTCAAGGCCGCCGGCCGATGCCCCGATGGCCACGACGCGGCATGGCCTCTCGGGCTGCCTGGCCTGCGCCGGCCGTTCGCCATCCTGATCGATCTATTGGTCTGACATCATCCGTACGTCGCCGCATGATCGCCGCCGCGCAGGCGCAGGTCGAGCAACGGCCCCCGGCATGTGTCCGGCATGCGTCGGTGCCGCACGCGGGGCGGGCACAGGGCGGCTTGCCCCTATGGCGCACTGCCGCGTCCTGCTCATTGCCGTTTCACTGCGCCCTGGCAATCCCATGGGGCACGAACCGCCCGTCTCGCGTCAGCAGGATCTGGTCGATCATGATTCCGTCTTCGAGATTCTTCAGGCGCAATTCGGCGGGCCCGCCCGGCAGCTCCACCTGCGCCGGTGAGGACACCCAATGCCACTCTTTGAACCGCTCGTCGGAGACGATCATCTCCTTCTCGCCGATCACGCAACCGATCGAGTTGGAGCAGCCATCGGTCCAGAACGCCCGCAGCCAGATGGTGTAGGAGCCGGCGGGGGCCGTCAGGCGGTAGGCGGCGGCGCCCTTGCCCTTGCCGGCCTCCAGGGGAATGTCGAGCACACTGTTTCCGGACGAGTCGTTCGCGGCGCAGATCTTCATCACGCCGTCCGGCGGGGAAACGGTGTCCTCCGCTTCGATGAGGATGAACTGGTCGTGCCCGGTGCCCGCGGCGTCGATGATCAAGGGCGACTGCGCGGACGACTCATCGCCCGCGTCCCGTGCGGTGACGGCACTGCTCGTGCCGCCCACGAACCTGCTGCCGATCACGCAGCCGATTGCCGCGATGCAGAACACCGCCAGCCGCGGCGCCCACGTGCGGAGGATGGGGTGACGGAGCGGGGGGCTGATGGGGTGATCGGGTGAGGCGGATTCATCCGCGACGCGCCGCCGCACTGCCTGGGCACACATCGCCGCCAATGCCATCGAGCATGCCACGGTCATCCCCGTGTTGCGCGTGATGATGGTGGTGAACAGTGCGGCGAACGGGAGGGCGGCCGCGCTGCCCGCCATCGGCGCAAACTCGCGGTCCTTCGCTGCCGCCCGCACCGCTCCGCCCGCGATCGTTGCCAGCAGCACAACCAGCAGCAGCGCCGCCGGCAACCCAGCCTCCACCGCCAGCACCGCGTACGAGCTGTTCGTGTCCGCCACGATCTTGTTGTCCGCCGGATCGGGGAACCGCACGAAGTAGTGGCGGACGACGTCCTTGTACTGCCCCAGGCCGTGCCCGAAAACCGGTGCGGCGGCAACTGCTCCCGGCAGCGCCTCGTACTCGAGGTACAGCCGCTTCACCGCGCCCTCCCGAGGGACAGCAGGACGATCGCCGGTCTGGTCTGCCGATGCGCCCGGCACCGTCCGGCAAGGATGGCAAGGCTGCAGCGTCCGCCAGGGAATGCTCCCCATGATGATCATCACGATGCACAGCGGAGTGGCCGCGGCAACAATCATCTGCCAGGCCTCCTGCCGCTCGCGGAACACGATCGACACTATCCCGCCGGCGATGCCGCACAGCAGCAGGCCGCCGTTCCTGCACCCCAGCAGCAGAAGGATCATCGCCACCGGCACCAGGATGTACTTGTCGCGCCGGCCGCGCAACTGGTCGATCAGGAACGGCAGCGTGAGGACCATGATCAGCCCGAGACGCGCGTCGCTGACCGGCAGCATCCCCACGATCACGCAGATCACGCTGTTCCAGGCCGTCAGGATGCTGCTGAACAGGTTCACCATGCCCGCCACCACCTTGATCGACGGGGCACGGAGCGGAAGATCGATGCACAGTGTGCGTGAGATAGTGCCGTAGACCAGCAGTGCGGCGCAAATCGCGGCCAGCCCGCGCCGCAGCCACGTGCGCTCATCGTCGTTCGCCGAGGCAAACACCACCCATCCCACGCCGATCACTGCCGCCGCCTGCACGACCTCGCGAACGCCGTCGCCCAGCTTCTCCCGCACGAGCGGAAGCAGACCCAGGCACAGCACCGACAGGAATGCGACGTGCAGCCACGGCGGACGCTCCAGCGTCCGGCTCTGAACCGATGGCGGGATCCACGCGGGAGCCGCTCGCCGCGTCATCGGCAGAACTACGAACATCCCCAGCAGCACCGCCAGGACCACCACCGAAAATGGTCCAGGTCCGATCGCGACGCCAGTGATGTCCACCACCAGCATCAGCAGCAGCAGAATTTTGATCGCGAGGCTCATAGTGAACGATGAACTATGAACGATGAACTATGAACTATGAAGGATGAAGGACGAAGGACGAAGGACGAAGCCGTACTCGGTCATTCCCGAACCGCACAAACATTGTTCACGCGGTTGATTGCCGATTTGGGCTTTGCCTCTTCGGGTTCATCGTTCATGGTTCATCGTTCATCGTTTCTTCATTGCGCTCCCTCGTACCACTTTGGCTGGCCCACCCAGTACTTCGTGCCGGCGTGGTTGCCGCCGAACCCGGCGAGGAGGTAGCCGGCGTTGCTGGTGTTGCCGATGGTGAGGAAAATCTGTTTCTGCCCGCCGAGGCCGATGCCCTTCTTCTTCAGCATCTCGCCGAGGTCGACGCGCAGGATTCCCGTTTGCGGCCTGGCCTCGCCCAGCACAATGGCGTCGAGCGCCGGGCCGGAGAGGGTCGTGCGGCCGAACGGGAACGCCACGCCCGACGACGGCCCGAGCACGAAGCCCATCTGCTCGACCGGCGCTGTCACCTTCACCAGCCACGGCCGGCCGTCCATCTCGATGTGAAGGTTCACCTTCGCATCCTCGTCCAGGTGCAGGGGAAGCTCGAGCACCGGCGTGCGGGCGAGGTCGACCTGGCAGACCGTCCGTGCCGCGAACATGCCGCCGCCCAGCGGATTCTCGACGTAGAAACCCTGCCTGTCCTGCCGCAGGATCACGCCATCGCACAGCGGCGACGTCCATTCGCCCTCATTCTCCTGGTAGGGCAGCATCGCCTTCTCGGGGTGCCTCTCTTCCTTCTCGGCCACGATATTCGCCCGAGCGACAACAAAGCCGTTGCCGACGGTCCAGAACGCGATGTGCCCGCCGTCGATCGGCTCGGGATCATCGACGTCGAACATCACGTTGCCGTTGAGCTTGATGATCACATGCCTGTCGCGCTTCGCGAAATCGAAGTTCCACCACAGCTTGTGCACCTGGCTGTGGTCGGTGCCCACGGGAAACAGGAACTGCGGCTTGTTGGTGGACGCGATCTCCCGGCCGCGCTTGAACAGTGCGGTCTTCGTGTTATTCCAGCCGCCGAACAGCAGCGTGTAGCCTGAATCGAGATTGCGGCCGTCGGTGCAGAACGACAGCCCGAAGTCGCGTCGCAGATAGTAGTACTGGTTGGCGGGCACCACCATGCTCAGCGCGAAATAGCATTCCACTTGCTGCTCGCCGTAGTAGGCGGCCTTGCTGAACGTTGCTGCCAACGCCGCCGATTTTCCTCCCATGAAATTCCACCCCGGCTGGCACGCCCACCGGAAGTTCATCCCGAACTGACCGTCCAGCCAGTACCACTCCGATGGCGCCTGCTCGAACATCGCGTGGTACAACGACTTCGAGTACAGCTCGTGCTGGTCGATCTGGAAAGTGGTGTTGGCCGGTGGCACGATCATGAGGTGCACGGGGCCGGTGTGCGCGAAGCCCAGCGATTTCCAGCCGTTGTCCTTGATCAGGCCGAATTGCCCGTCACGGCGGCCGAACTCGAGCGTGAACACCGGCTTCTCCTGCTGGCCGGGCATCACCCAGCCGCCCTCAACCTTCTGGAACTTGAACTCAGCCAACTTGTCGGCCGCTTCCTGCGCCACCTGTTTGCGCAGCACGATGAATCGGTATTCGCCCGGAGCAAGCTCCGGCGTCGAGCGATACGTGAAGTCCCCATACATCGGGAAGCGGTCGGTCGCCCGCGGGATATCCAGGCCGAGCACCTGGTCGGCCCCGGCGGCGCAGATGAACGCATTTGTGCCTTTCGCCCAGTATTCGAACTCGAGCGGATCGTGCCCGCGGTCGCTGGAGCTTTTTGCCGAGAAGGCGCGGCTCTTGACGAAGACGGGGCGGCCGAGGTCGGCCCGGCGGTCGATATGCGGCCGCGCGCTCAGATCGTCGAATTCGACCTTCGCCCCCTCGCTGCCGGCGTGGATGTGAAAGTTTCCCGAGACCATCACGCCCAGGTCGACGCGCCCCAGCTCGCGGCCGTCGAGACACGCCATGGCGATGTGTCCCTCCGTGATCCCCACGCCCACGCGGATCCAGTTCAGCCGGGGGGGCCGATCCGGCCAGGTGTTCAGCACCTGCCACGGCTCGGTCTTCGTTCGCAGGCATAGCACCCAGCGGCCGATGGAATTGGACCATCCGAATCCGACGTGACGCCCCTCGAGCTCGCCCTGTGCGATCAGGAAGGTGGCCACCGGGTACGCCTTGCCCATCCCCTGCTGGGCGCCCGATGCGCCGAAGTAGAACCGCGCATCGGCAACGTAGCTGTCGCCGTGAGCTACCGGCGTATCGTACGATATGACTGCGGGTGTGCCGCCGGTCGCCGTGCCGACGACCGAGAACGGGTTCGCCGCCCGCTGGAAAGCCATGCTGGCGGCTTCGCCATCGCTCGACGGCAGCCCGCCCCCGTGCTGGTTGTACGTCCACTGCCCGGAAACGATCTTCCAGCCGTCGTCCTGCGCCAGTGTCTTGCGCATGAAGCCGTCGGCCACTTCGAACTCGTGCACGGCCGTGCGCACCGCCACTGGGCGCCGCGCTGGTACCGGAACGGCCGCTGCCGGTTCGGCCGCCGGCTCAGGGGCGATGATCTCAAAAACCTCCCATCCCTTTACCGGCTCTGATACGGTCACGGTGCCGTCATCACTGGCCGAGCGGATGATCACCGTCGGATAGATCGACAACACACCGGGCCGGTCCTTTGTGACGAGTCTTTCAGCGGCAGGCTTCGGCGTTCCGGGGGCGATCTTCTGGAACAGCATCGCCCTGCGTTCTGCAGCATTTCGCAGGTAGAATCCCGCCAGCAACTCCGGTGCCCGGAGTTCGTACCGGACCACCGAAACGCCGTCCTCCAGGGTTGTGCTGAGTGGGGCAAGCTTGCACCCCTGCTGGGTGAGCAGTTTCTCCGCGGTCTGGATCGCATCCAGACTGGGGGCAGACTTCGCCTTCGCGGCTCCCTTCCCCTGTGTCGGCGAGTCCGTTGTTACTTTCGCGCTCAGCATTCCTTCGCCGAGCTTCAGCAGCCCAAACGCCGCTGCTGCCGCCACCACAATCGCCCCTGTGATCAACAGCTTTTTCATGATTCAGTCAGTCGGAATTTCTTGAACCGGGCACACATGGAAAACACCAATCCATTACCATTTCTAATTGTCTCTGAGAAGCTGTTCCTGTCAAGTGGTTTTGATCCAATGCGATGTAAAACCATGTAAGAGGTGCGGGGGAATTCCGGACAGGCGGACCAAGTGGACGAAGTGGACAGGAACGTTCCGGTGCGCGCTGTCGGCCGAAAATCGCTTGCAATACCCGAATAAATCGCGTAACATAGAAAGTGTTCTGTTAAACTTAAGGAAGCTGGCATCTAACATCGGAACCTTCCGATATCTCACCGTGGTCACCTTATGCGTTCAGTTCATTTTGCTCTACTCGGCATCATCGCGGCAATAGCGCTCATCGGCGGCCTCGAAGTTCGGCCCGCTCTGCAGGACTTTGACCCCGCCCGGCATGCTACCTACAAGGATACCTGGGCACAGCGCAGCCACATCTCCTACTGGGAAAAATGGGGAAGCTTCGAACGCGACGCCTGCCAGGCGATGGTCGACGATTTCAACCAGCACCAGGACAAGGTTTTCACCCACTACATCAACACGTCCCAGGTGAACCGCAAGGCGATGCTCGCGATCGTGGGCAATGATCCACCGGATGTCGTCGGCCTGTGGGCGAACGACCTCCCGCCATTCGCCGAGGCAGGAGCGCTCATGCCGCTCGACGATCTCATGGCGAAGTCCGGCCTCACCCGCGATTACTATACCGACAACTACCTGAAGCTCGGCGAGTACGACGGCAAGATCTACGCGCTGCCCACCACGCCCGCGTCGGTCGCTCTGTTCTACAACAAGCAGCACTTCCGCCGCAAGGCAGCAGAACTCCGGGCTGCCGGACTCGATCCCGACCGCCCGCCGCGCACCATCGAGGAGCTCGACCGCTACGCCGCCGTCCTCAACGAGTTCAACCGCGACGGCTCGCCGAAAGTGATGGGCTTCCTCCCCACCGAGCCCGGCTGGTTCAACTTCACCTGGGGCTACTACTTCGGCGGCACGCTCTACGACGACGCCACCGACACGATCACGGCCGACGCACCCGGGAACATCGCCGCCTACAAGTGGTTCAAGCGCTATGCCGAGGCCTACGGCCGCGAAAGCCTGCTCCGCTTCCGCTCAGGCTTCGGCAACTTCGATTCTCCCCTGAACGCCTTCATCGAGGGCAACGTGTCGATGGAGATGCAGGGCGTGTGGTTCCCCAACTTCATCAGGCGGCACCGCCCGCACATGGAGTTTGGCGTGGCGCCGTTTCCCACGGCCGAGGGCGTGCCCGGGCCGATGTCGGAGTTGGATGCGGACATCATCGCCATCCCGCGCGGCTGCAAGCACCCCGAGGCGGCGTGGCAGTTCGTCCTGCACACGCAGACCCGCGGCCTCGCGATCCTCTGCCGCCTCCACGGCAAGCACATGCCCGTCAGGAATCCGCCGCCCCTCTACCGCCAGGGCCACCCCAATCTGGAGCTCGACGTGTTCGAGGAAGTCGCCGCATCCCCGCATTCGTTCATCCTTCCCCGGATCAGCATCTGGCAGGAATACCAGAACGAGCTGAACCGCGCGTTCGAGCACGTGTGGAGCTGGCCCGTGCCCGAAAGCAAGATAGCCGGCCTCACGGGCAGCGCCCGTCAGGCGAAGATCGACCAGCTCTGCGAGGCCGAAATCCGCAAGACACTCGCCACCGTGCGCGAGACCATGCAGAAGAAGCTCGACGCGAAGCGCCAGCGCGACACCATGCGCCGCGGCCTCGCCTCCCGTAGGGGCACACGGCGTGTGCCCGGGGCCGAGCACGAGGACGGAGGCCGCCAATGAAGCGCACCATCACCCCGTACCTGTTCATTCTGCCGTGGCTGATCGCGCTCGTAGTGTTCATCGCGTATCCGTTCGCCGCCAGCCTGTATTTCAGCTTCTGCGACTTCCCGCCGCTGCAGAAGCCGATGTTGGTCGGCGCCGACAACTACGTGGAGCTTGCGGGCGACCAGGCGTTTCACCGATCGCTCGGCACCACGATGATCTACGCGGCCGTGGCGATCCCGCTGGGCGTGATTCTCGCGGTCACGCTCGCCATGCTGCTGAACTCCCGCATCCGCGGCCAGACGTTCTACCGCGTGGTTTTCTACCTGCCGCACCTGGTGCCTACGGTTGCCGTGGCCATCTTGTGGATGTGGATCTTCAATCCGCAGTTCGGCCTGATCAATATCCTGCTGAAACTCGTGCTGAGCGCGGTGGACTGGTGGACGGCCGCCTGCAGGACGCTGCCGGTTGCGGCAGGCGTGGTGATTGCCGCGGTTCCTGGAATCATCCTACACATGGCGCGCGGGCGATGGAAGGTGCGCTGGACGAAGGCTATCGCCGCCGCCGCGTGGCCCCTCTCGATCGCAGCGGTCTCCGTGGCGGGAATAGCGACGCTCAACCTGTTCCTGAACCAGGCATTCCCACTGGACATGAAGAAGCTGCACGCGCCCGGCTGGCTGTCGGACGCCACGCCATTCCCATCCGAGGTGCCCTTCGCCCCGCCGTGGGCGTTGTGGGGGCTGATCGTGATGTCGATGTGGGGAGTCGGCCAGATGGCGGTCATTTACCTCGCCAAGCTGCAGGACGTGCCCGTCGAGCTGTACGAGGCCGCCGACATCGACGGCGCGTCGTGGTGGCGCAAGACGTGGAGCATCACACTCCCGATGGTCTCGCCGGTGATCTTGTTCAACGTGGTGATGGCGATCATCGGCACGTTCCAGGTGTTTGCGGAGCCGTACATCATGACCGGCGGCGGCCCCGAGGAGAAGACGCGGTTTGTCGCCATGTTCATTTACGACCAGGCATTCCAGTATCAACGTGTCGGCTACGCGTCCGCC
>DATKYA010000641.1:0-9072 GCA_035528775.1 Planctomycetota bacterium
AGGAAACTCGAAGATGCCCGTTCGCTGCCAGAACGATTTGCCGGGATCTTGTGTAGGGGCGGGCCACTGTTGCCCGCCCGCTGCCGCCGTGGGGCGGCAGCACATCAAGGACATGCGCAATCTATTCAGTCGCTGTGTATACAATGATTCCCGGCCAGAAACGCTGCGGGGAACTGGGGCCAATGCTGTGGGCCCCGTGAGCCCAGAGAGGACGCACATGGTCGACGATATGGATTATTCAGGCATCGTGACGCCCGAGGAGATGCGCGACAGTGCAGAAGAATGATGGTATGACAAAACGAATCGAGAGTGAACACGGCATCGTGTGCCGCCTCGCCGGGGAGCGGCTCGGTTACTTCGGCTGGCCCACGGTGGCGCGGCTGGACGATGGCACGTTGGTAGTGGCAAGCTCGGGCCTGCGTTCCGAACACGTCTGCCCGTGGGGCAAGACCGTGCTGAACGTCAGCCGCGACGACGGCCGCACGTGGTCGCCCCCGCGGGTGATCAACGACTCGCCGCTCGACGACCGCGACGCGGGCGTGGTCAACCTCGGCGGCGGAAAGCTGCTGGTGACCTGGTTCAGGTCCGACAACCGCAAGTACGCCAATGACGAAGGTTTCCGCAAGTGGCTGGGCGACGAGGAACTCGCCAGTTGGCGCCCGACCCTGGACGCGTTGACCGACGACGTAGTGAACCGCCACCTCGGCTCCTGGATCATGCTGAGCGGGGACGGCGGCGAAACATGGAGCCATCCGCTGCAGTCACCGGTCTCGACGCCCCACGGGCCGATCAGGCTGCGCTGCGGCGACCTGCTCTATCTGGGCAAGTCGTATCGCCTCGGATGGAACGACATGGAGGTGGGCTCGATCTTTGCCGCGTGCAGCACGGACGGCGGCCGCAGTTGGGCCATACTCGGCGCCGTGCCGTTCTACGACCGCACGAAGGGCGCCAACTACCACGAGCCGCACGTCGTCGAGCTGCCGTCCGGCAAGCTCATCGGCATGATCCGTGTCGAGAACGGCGGCGGTGTGGATCTCGACAAGGACGCCGGCGTCGTGAACTTCAGCATCATGCAAACCGAATCGGCCGACGGAGGGCGAACGTGGAGCGTGCCGAAGCCGCTCAACTTCCACGGCTCGCCGCCGCACCTGCTGCGCGGCTTATCCGGTACGCTGATCATGACCTACGGATACCGGATGCCGCCGTTCGGCCAGCGAGCGGCCTTCAGCCGGGATGATGGGAGCACGTGGGATCACGACTGGATCATCCGCGACGACGGCCCGGACGGCGACCTCGGCTATCCCTCAACCGTGGAGCTTGCGGACGGCAACCTATTCACCGTCTGCTATCAGAAAGTGCCCGGCGACAGGAAGTGCTCGCTACTGTGGTCGCGGTGGAAGCTACCGGAGTGATGTCGTTCCACCGAATCAACCGGTCACGGAGTGATATTATACTCGGCGTCGGAGCAGATTGCGCTTGTCCATGCTATGCTGCCGCCCTACGGCGCCAGCGGGCGGGCAACTGCGGACGCGGCGTCCGCCGCCCGCCCCTACACTGGATCCCGGCAAACCGTTCTGCCAGCGAATGGGGATCTTCGAGTTTCCTATCGCCGCATTGGCGAATGCCCGTAGGGGCGGGCCACTGTTGCCCGCCCGCTGCCCGCAAAGCGGGCAGCAATCCGATCATGCGCAGATAATTCAGACGCTGTGTATAATGAGTGTTGCAGACGGGATTCGCGTGGCGCATCCGCTCCGTGATCGCCGGCTCCGATTGACCGCTCGAAGGAGCCGAGGGCCGGCGGTGGACATCGTTGCCGCGCACAACGCCGCGCGGCCGCCCGCCGATCGGATCGAGCGTGACTCCCGCCGGGCGTGGGTAAGCGTCGATGAAATGAGGCTCAGCGGTGTCACCGGCTTCTCCTCGTGTGATGGGCTGGACGAGCGAACCTTGTTGTTGATCTACGACCGCATCGGCTACGGTTGGTCGCCGATCCCGGACGATTCAGACGAAACGAAAAGCGTGTGGGTGATGGGGCTGCGCGTGGTGACTCAAGGATGAACGCAGGGAAGGCGGGATCACGGTCAACGCCGATGCCTCCCACGGGGCGGCTTGGCTGGAGGTGCTCACTGCGGACGGTTTGCGCCTCCCCGGCTTTCGACGCGAAGATGCAGTGCGGATCTCCGGTGACAGCCTTCGCCATGCCGTCCGCTGGCAATCCAAGAGCTGGGCGAACCTGCCGGCGGGCACCTACATGCTTCGCCTGCACCTGGAGAACGCTGAGGTGTTCGCGATCACAGTGGAGTCTGCCAAGTGACGAACGAAGGGCATCGAGGACCAGATCATGCAACACGTACTGTTGGCTATTGACGATGTCTTGCTACCGTTCCGCAAGAACGTCTGCCTCTGCCTGTCGAAGCCGGCAGTTCGCCCCGAGCCGGTGCTGGCTCCCAACCCGTTCGGCATCGGCGCGCCCGATGATTCGGCCGCGCATTTCTACGGCACCGTCCTGCACGACGAAGGCCGCTTCCGCATGTGGTACTACGCCTGCCACTGGGGCAGGAATCCCGACTGGCCGCCGCGCATGATGCAGCAGATTGCCCGCTCGCCAGGATGGTTCCGTGGCGAGTGCCCGCTGTATGCGGGGCCGATCTGCTACGCCGAGAGCGACGACGGCATCACGTGGACCAAGCCGGCCCTCGGCCAGGTGCTCTTCAAGGGCACCCGCGACAATAACGCACTGGCGATTCCGCACGTCCTGATCGGAGCCGCGAATGTCATCAAGGAGCCGGACGACCCGGATCCCGCCCGCCGCTATAAGATGGTCTACCAGTTCTTCCCGGACCAGAGCGATCCCATTATTGAGGAATACGGCTCCCGGCCCACGATCGCTCTCGCTGTGTCGCCGGACGGCCTTCGCTGGAACGTCACCGCGATCCCGTTCAAGGACCAGTTCGTCGAGCAATCATCCTTCATCAAGCATAACGGCCTGTACATCGTCCACTACCAGGTGATGGACTCCTGGGCCGGTTGGTTTGCGGAAGGCGGCACGCGTTGCGGGCGTACCGGCGTGGCGCGGGTGACGTACGACTGGGACTCCTGGCCCGACGTGGTGTCCGAAGCGTTCGCACTGGCGGAGCCGGAAGACCGCGGCATCCGGGGCATGAACGGCGCGTATGACCAGGTGCACCTCGGCGTGGGGGCGGCGAGCTTCGGCAACGTCTGTGTCGGTCTCTACGGCCTGTGGCACAATGCGGAGAATAGTCGCTCCTTCGGCGAGATCTCCGGCGACTTCGGCCTGCTGGTCTCCAACGACGGCATCCGCTTCCGAGAGCCCGTGAAGGGGCACCGCTTCCTGCGGCGCGAGGACTCCCTGGCCACGGCTGTGCCCGGTTACGATTTCAACACCGTCCTCTGCCAGGCCAACGGCATCCTCAACGTGGGCGACGAGACGCGCATCTATCACGGCCGCTGGCGCAACGTCGGCGGGCACGCGGTCGATGATGTGCTCAAGTACTACTCCGCCGAAGTTGGCCTTGCCACGCTGCCGCGCGACCGGTGGGGCGCGCTCGTGCTGAACCCGGACGCCAACGAGGGCTCGGTGTGGACCGCGCCGCTCACGCTGCTGGCGGACGCGAAGCTGTCGCTCAACGCCGACGGCGCGGCCGGCATGCGCGTGGAAGTCGCCGACGAACGGTTCAACCCGCTGCCCGCCTTCTCAGGTGCAAGCGCCGGGATGCTATCAGAGGCCAAGGGACTGGACTGCCCGGTACACTGGCAAGAGGCTCCATTGGCGCAACTGCACGGGCAGGCAGTGACGTTTCGTGTGACGCTGGCAAGATCGGACGAGGTCGATCCGCGGCTCTTCGCCATCTACTTGAGGCACTGACCCACCCGACAGGCAGAAGGAGCAGCGGCCGACTGGCCGCTCAAGCTCTGCGGCCCGCAATGCTGCGCGGCCATCTGTCAGAGCTTCAGTCGGCCGGGGCCAGATGCAGCCAAGCGCCATAAGAAGCTAGCGCTGCCGTCACTCCTGCCCCATCTGGTTCCTCGCCTGAATCAGATCGAGGACGTTGATTTTGCCATCGCTGTTCAGGTCGCCGAAAATGCCGTTCTGATGCGGATCATCATTGAGGTTGTTGCGGATCCTGAGCAGGTCGAGGATGTTTACGCGGCCGTCCAGGTTCACGTCGCCGGCCTTGGGGTCGCAGAGCCCCGAGATGGGGCAGAAGGTGGTCTTGTCGGGGCAGAGCGTCCATGTACCGCCCGTGCCGTCCGGGCAGAGCGTAACACTGAACCATGGCTCACACATCGTGGGCAACCCGGGGCAGGTCGTCGCCGCAGCGGGGCATTCCGTCTGGATCGCCGGGCACACCGTGGTCTCTTGAATGCATGCTGTTACCGGTGCGGGGCATTGCGTCTCGGCCACCGGGCATATGGTTGGGAAGTCCGGGCACCATGTGCCAGTGACCGGGCATCTGGTCACCTCCGGCATGCATACAGTGGGCGCTGGAGGGCACACTGTTTCGGCAAGCGCGCACGCCGTGGTGATGACGGGGCAGATGGTTGGCATCTGATAGCACAGGGTCGCCTGTGCGGGGCACAGAGTCTGCTCCGGCGGGCAGGTCGTGTGCGACGGCGAGCAGAGCGGGCGGCCGGTGAAGGAACTGTTTGCCGATGCGTATCCGGGCCAGACCTTCATCAGTTGGAAGTACTCCAACGCCCACATGTATTCCCATCCGAAACCTGTGTTCGAGGAGTTGTGGGGCGCGTGGGAAGGCGTGGACCTCACTGCGACGAAGGTGACCTACACCGTCCGCAACGACGACATCCACACGCTGCGCTGGGGCGATCCCGAGTACGTCCGCGAGTACATCATGAACATGAGGAAGCCCTACGTGCACGGCTTCTACTGGGGCGCCGACGGCTACATCTGGGCCACCGATTTCCAGCACGCCGATGGCGGCCACAAACGCTGGACCTATGACTTCGAGCGGCACTGGTACCAGTTTGCCCTCTGGGGACGCGTGGGCTACAACCCCGAGCTTCCCGAGGCCACATGGCAGGCGCACTTCCGGGCGCGGTACGGCAGGGCGGGCGATGATCTGTTCGCCGGCCTGAAGGCCTCATCGAAAATCGTGCCGGCCGTGAGCAGGCTCTTCTGGATCAACTACGACTTCCAGTGGCATCCGGAGAGCTGCCTGTCGATATACGGTTACAGGACGATCAAAGACTTCGTGGACGGCGAGCCGATGCCCGGCAGCGGCGTTGTGGGCATTCCGGTGTATGCCCGGGCTGTCCACGAGGGCCGGCACGTGCCCGGCGTAACTCCCCCCGAGATCATCAGCCTGCTGGGCGAGGCCGCCCGGCTCACTGGAGACCGGTGCGACGCGGTACGCCAACTCCTCGGCCCGGAGGAGATCGACGGCGACCTCGAATGCCTTCTGCTCGACCTCGAAGCGTGGGCGAACCTCGGCTCGTACTACGAGCGGAAGTTCCACGCCGCGCTGTGCCTGGCACAGTTCCGACTCACGGGCGATGAATCGAGCAGAGCGGAGGCGGTCGATTCGCTCACCCGTGCCCGCGACAACTGGGCACGCCTCGGAGCCGTCTGGGCACGCCACTACAGGCCGTACCTGATGACCCGCACCAAGCTCACGTTCGGCTGGCCGCTTTACACCGATCACGTCGAAAAAGACATCGAGATCGCGAAAGCATTCAGACAATAGACAGGAGACAACGAGCCATGTTTTTCCGAGAGATCTCTGCAAGCCTCTACGCCTGGGACCTCGCCGACGAAGGCATCGAACGAATCCTCGACAACCTCCAGGAGATGACGCGGTGCAACTCCGTGTATCTGATCGCGCTGATGCACCACGAGAAGCGCCCGCTCACCGATTTCTTCTACCCGCACAACCCCGTGCGGAAAACCTACTGCCCCGAAGACAGCCGCGTCTACTGGCACCCCGACCTGCGGTTCTATGACGGCACGCCGATCAAGCCGCTCACGTCCAGCCGCGACCTGCTGAAGGGCACCGACTGGCTGGCCCAGTGCATCCAGGCTGTCCGCAAGCGCGGGCTGAAGACCGGCGTCGAAATCTCGCATACCATCATCGACAAGGATCGGGCGGCCGGGCAGTTCCCCCACTGCATGCAGCACGACATCTACGGCAACCGCATCGGTGCGGTTGCGTCGACCGCCGTGATCTGCTTCAACAACCCGGATGCCCGCAACTACGCCATCGGGCTGTTTGTGGAGCTGGCCAGCCGGTATGACCTGGATTTCATCCAGACGTGCCTGATCCCGTTCGCGTCGGGTCGGGCGCCGCAGGGCGTCAACCAGGACGCAGGCCGCGTGCTCGGGACCGTGCTTGGCGGATGCTTCTGCGATTCGTGCGCCAAGGCCGCTTCCGCACGGGGCCTCGACCTCGAAAACATCAAGCACGACCTCCTGCCCCTCGCCGACAGCATCACCCAGCCCACACTCGAGCAGGCGCACGAGATGGCACTCCTCATGGCAGGCAACACCAGCCCCGCCGCCATACTGATGGAGAATCCGTCGCTCTACGCGTGGCTGAACTTCCGGCGCGACTGCCTCACCGACTTCTTCAGGGAAGTCCACGAGCGCGTTCACGCCGCGAAGAATACCATCGACCTGCGGCTGAACGCCTACATCTCGGCGAACTGGGAACTCAGCGGCATTGATCTGAGGGCGCTCAAGCCGCATCTCGATTCCATCCGCTCGTCAGACTACTCGGAGCAGAGCGGCAATGCCCAGCAGCTCGAGCACAAGCGGCGCTGGCTCTTGTCCGTCAGGCGAGCCATCGGCGACGAGATGCACTTCCTGTCGGCGATCGGTGTGCGGCCGAAGGCCACTCCCGAGCTGATCCGTCAAGGCGTGGTGATATCGGCACAGTGCGGCGCGGACGGCATCACGATGGGGCATTACGACGGGGCGTCCTTCAGCAACCTCCGGGCGATCAGGGAAGGCATGGAGATGGCAGACGTGGAGATGGCATCGTGAGTTCGATGGTTCAGGAACGAAAGTAAAACTGTTCCTTCGGCAGCGTGGTCCGTGCTTCGGGCAGAACGATCACCCGAATGCCGGTGGTGTCCATGCCGGCCAGTGTGTCGGCGAGCGCCCGCGAGGGATCGTTGGTGAGCATCACCCGGCGTCTGGCGATTTCCTGCAGGGCGCGGCGGCGGTAGAAGTCGCCGCGGACGCCCTTGATCCGCCATTGGATTTCGCGGTCGGGTAGTTGCCAGTCACGCTTGTCGTGCAGCCGAAGGAGCTCGGACAGCGACAACGTAGGCAGCATGGCATCGAACTGGTTGCGGGGGCCGTTCAGCACTGCCGGGTCGGCCTTAGAGTCGCCATCGCGGGGCGGCGTGAAGGGCCGTGCGTCCCGCGACAGGCAGATGATCGTGCCCGACTCCTTTGCGGCGAGGGCGGCATGGGTCAGCGTGGTCAGGTCGTATTCCCCGGTTGGCACGGGTCCGCTGCCCGGAGAGGCAATGACGATGTGGCCCTGCCCGGGTATCCGAGCACCCCACACGTGGTGATCCCCGTATTCCACGCCCGTCCGATGAACTTCCATCGGCTCGCCGCAGAAGGCCCTGACCGGCTCCGACCGATGGTTCACCACCACGTTGATGAGGAAATCGATCCCCACGATCCGCCCGACCGCGTCGGTCTCGCGCCGGCTCGGGTTGTCGAGCAAGCCCGCCACCGATAGCGCGGAGAAGTTGAACGAGTGGTCGCGGGTGATCGTCTCGAAACCCGACACGCCGGGCAGGATCATCTTGTAGCCGCCTTCGTAGCCGTGAGTGGTGTGGAGGAAGATCCGCCCGAGGGCGACCTTGTAGTCGGCTTCGGCCACGGCGCGGTTCACCCAGATCGGCGTGCCTTGCTCGCTGATGCCCACAAACGCCAGGCCGTCGTGATCGCCGGCATCGTGAGCGACGCACCTGCAGCGGGCCATCGCCTCGGGGCCAAGCTTGCGCAGCAGGCCATCGTTCGACATCGGGTCGTGCATGCCGCTCGCGGTCACAAAGGTGATCGCATCGTCTGCGGCGCCGGCGGCAGTCAGCTCCCGAAGAATGATGGGCACCACCTCCGATGCGGGCGTCGGCCGGGCCCAGTCGTCGGTTATCACCGCCACCCTCTTCCCGCGGAGATCGTTCTCCCGTATCGGCCGGGCACCGAGCGGCGTGGGCAATGCCGCCTGCACGACCTCCGCCCATGTGCCGGAAGGACGCGGGTCCGCGCTTTTCGCTATGGTCACGTTCTCAGCCGGCAGGTCGATGCCGGCCAGCTTGATTTCAGAACCGAACGGTATTTCGATTCGCATATTCGGCCTCGGCTTTTTCCATCCAGTCAAACGAGCCAACCTACACGTTTCTGATCAGTCCGAGTTTTCCGTCACGTGCCGCTTCCAGTACGGGCCCCATGTACTCGTCGACCGTTTCTGCGGTCAGAGGCACGGGCATGTTCTGAAGCTTCGATTTCAGTTGAGGATCCTTGGCGGCGGCCAGTGCGCGGTCGATGTGCTGCCGCCCAAACCCTGGCACCTCGCCGAGCGTTGTGGGGAAGCCGATCCTGCGCGCGAATTCGAGCATCGCTTCGGCAACGGCAATGCCGAGAGCCCGGCCGCTGAGCGTGTCGATGTCGGCATTTGTGAGCCCGGCGTCGCGGTAGATTCTTCCCACAAGCCTGAGCGGCCCCTGGATGGCGGGGGCGAAGAAAACGGAGTAGTAGGGATTCATGATCGCGCAGGCTCGACCGTGGCTGAGGATATCAACCAGCGAGAAGCTGGTGAGATGGCCACCGTTGGTTCCGCCGGTCATGATGGAATAGCCGCCGAGGTCCGTTGCCAGGCACAGTGCCTCGCGTGACTGCTTGTCGGCGAGGTCGTCCAGGACGCGCGGCAAGTGCCGCACGATGAGAGCTATCGATTCCGACGCGATCTCGGCAGCCTTGGCGTATGGAGGTTTCCCCGCCGCGCCATACAGCACCTCGAGCGAATGCGCGATGCCATCCATTGCACCGTCGGCGGTCAGGTCTCGCGGAGCCGA
>DATKYA010000642.1:0-5142 GCA_035528775.1 Planctomycetota bacterium
GGCCAGCGCCGCACCGGCGGCTACGTCGATCACGTAATGATACCGCAGGTAGACCGTTGCCAGAGCGATCCCCAGCGCCACGACGGTCGCAGGCACCACCCAGCGCCGGCAGAACCGCACGAAACCGTACAGCGTCACCAGAGCCGCGTTCACGTGAGCACTCGGGAAGACGTCCAGCTTGTTCGACTCCAGCACGTCCAAGCAGTTCATGATATGGTTCGACAGCCCCATTCCCCGCAGGGGCACCAGGTGTGTGAGGTGGAAGCGCGGCCCCACCGCCGGAAACAGGAAGTAGAGGATGTAGTTCGTGTACAGCGCGATCGTGATCAGGCACGCCCAGTGCGAGATCTCCCGCAGCTTGCCGGCTCGCCACAGCATCCAGATCAGCACGAACGGCAGCACGAAGTAGAGCATGTACGCGTACGACAGCACCTCGACCGCCGGGCGGCTCACGTAGTTCTCGAGGAAGACCGTCGCGTCCACCCCGAGCATCCGGCGGTCGATCGCCACCAGGAGATCGTCGGCCCGCCAATCGTGCGCCACGGGAATTACCTTGGCCAGCGAATCGAAAATCAGCGCGATGTACAGCAGCGGGTAGACTTGCCTGAACCGCCGCGGGAAGTCGAACCACGGCACCCGGACCCTGCGGTACATCAGCAGCAGCACCGCCATTCCCGCGTACGCTCCTATCAGCAGCACGTTGCCGTGCACCTTCGGCACCGTCAGCAGCGTAATCCCCGTCAGGATGACCAGCATACTCAGGTTTATCAGGTCGAGAGGGCTCATGGTCTGGTGTTTGCCGCTCCATGGGAAACACGAACCGCGAGGAAAAACGCTCACCGACGATGGTACGGTTAAGAAAACTATACCATCGAGGCAACGCAAAATCAAGCATGTTGGGGAAATCATCCGGAAGACACGAAAGAACGGAAGAAGAGGAGCGACAACGAAAGAACGCAGGAACGAAAGAGGATGAGAAAGTAGATGGAGAACGAAGCGAAATCCTCCTCGCTCTCCTCTTCCGTTCTTCCGTTCTTTCGTTGTCATCCCCTCTTCCTCTTCTCCTTCCCAGCATAGCGCTTGAAATCGCGCCCTCCGCAGGGTAGGATTGCGTGTTGAGGCCCGTTGTTGAGCCGCAGACCGTGCTTGACAAATCCCTTCGACATGGTATAATAAGATGGGAGCGTTGATCCGCCGGACCAGACGCCGCAACTCAACCACCCTGGAGAAGAAATATGAGAACCGGACGCCTGCTTTTTCCCGTGTTGCTTTGCATAGCTCTGTGCGGGTCGGCCATCGCAGCCCGAGGCGCGCACGACAAAGACAGGGAAACTGCCAAGGGCGGGCCCGACATCAAGAAGCTCGTCCTCGGCAACCACGTCTGCGGGCCTGAGCTCAAGGCATCCTCCCTCATCAACCATGTCGTCGTCGTGCTCTTCTGGAACATCAACAGCGGCGACAGCCTGACCGATCTTGCCACGCTCGACAACTGGCAGAAGGAGTACGCCGAGCAGGGCCTCGTGGCCATCGGCATCCATCCCTACAAGTTCAGCGACGCCGCCATCGAGGGCACCTGCAAGGACAAGGGCGTCACCTATCCCATCTACTGCGAAGGAAAGATGATCGGCCAGGACGTCCGCGCCGGCACCATCCTCGTGTTCGACCACACCGGCATGATCGTCCCCATCAACGACCAGAAGAAGGCCACCGACGCCGTCAAGGAAGCGGTGACCAAGATGCCCGCCAACATCGTGGGCAACCGCGATTTCGAGAAGCTCGGCTTCATCGCCGACGCGCTCAGCAAAGGCACCGATCCGCCCAAAGTCCTCAAGGTGGTCCTTTCCAAGATGAAGAGCGACGACAAGCAGACCGCCGAAGAAGCCCAGTACCTCTTCGATCGCCTCCAGAAATGGGCCGCCAGCCGCGTCGAGCTCATCACGGCGCAGAAAATGGCCGAGCCCCTCCAGACCCGCGACAAGCTCGAAGAACTCCTCAAGGAACTCAAGGGCTGCGACCTCGAAAAAATCGTGCTCGTTGCCAAGACGGCTCTCGACCAGGACAAGGATTACCAGGCCGAGCTGGCCGCGTGGCTGGCACTCGAGAAGATCCAGGAACTCGACAAGAAGATCAAGCCCAGCAAGCGCGCCGAGAGATTCAAGAAGGAAAACGCCACCGTCCTCAAGCAGATGAAAGACGCCATCGAGCAGATGCAGAAAACCTGGGAGAAGTCCAAGGCCACCCTGGATGCCGTTGCCATCGGCAACAAGTACGGCCTGATCGAGAAAGACAAGAAGAAATAGCCGGGCATCGGTTCCCAGCAAACGACCGCTTCCAGGTCAAGGAGACAACGCAATGAGGACAGGATTCCGCTTCGCGTGTGCCGCCGTATTCGCGGCTGCCTCGTGCGCGGCCGGCGCGGCCGAATTCGGCATGGACGTTTCCCTCAAGGACCTCTCCCTTGGCCAGCGCGTGATGGGCCCGCCCGTCAAGGTCGAAGCCCTGGCCGGCCACGTGGTGCTCGTTGAATTCTGGGGGGTGAACTGCCCGCCCTGCCGCGAGAGCCTGCCCGTGCTCTCCCGGTGGAGCAAAAAGCACGCCGGCGAAGGACTCGTCGTCATCGGCATCCACGCGCAAAACGCCTCCGCCAGCGAGATCGAATCGCTCTGCCAGCAGAAAGGCGTGAACTTTTCCATCTTCGCCACCGGCCAGGTGCGCAGCGGCATGGATTTCAGCGGCATCCCGCACGCCTTCCTGTTCGACCACACCGGCCGCTGCATCTATCGCGGCGGCCCGATGTCGGCGTACGACAAGATCAAGGCGGCGCTCGCCAAGGCCCCGGCCGCCGTGCTGGGCGGCCGCGAGCTGGTGAAGCTCAAATCGCTCTCCGATGCCATGAAGAAGGGAATGCCGCCCGCCCTCGCCATCAAGGCCGCCAACGAGAAGCTCTCCAGTGAAGACGCCGAAACCGCTGAAGAAGCCAAGTTCGTCGTCGAACGCGTCATCTCGTGGGGCAGGCAGCAGGTCGAAGACGCACTCGCCGCCAAGGAGACCGAGCCGCTCTACTGCTACACCACGCTGCAGAAGATCGCAAAGGATTTCGACGGCACCGACGTCGGCAAGGACGCGGCCACCGCCGTCAACGACATGCAGGCCGACGAAGCCGTCATGAAGGAAGTGAAGGCCTGGCAGGTGCTCGAGAGAATCCGCATCGTCGAGAAGGACATCAAGCCCCTCAGGTCATGGGACGGCGCCGACATCACCTCCGACAAGTTCAAGAAGAAAAACGCGGTCCCCCTCAGGCGGATCATCGACTTCGTGAAGCGCATGCGCAAGGCCTATCCCGACTCCGAGGCCACACGCCAGGCAGAGGACATCCTGACCAAATACGGTTTCTCGCGCTAGCCCCCGCACACCCCCGCATGATGCGACATCTTCCGTAGCCCCCGCATGGGGCGGCAGAATGTAGCCACGGGCTTCACCCGGTACGTGTTTGGCGTCCGTCGCAGACGTACGCAGGGCGGGCAACAGTGGCCCGCCCCTACGCCGATTCCGTTCAATTAGTTTGAGTGCAGGACCGTGAGATATTTCCTGATGCGGCTATGATTCAGGACGTGATCTTCTGTAGGGGCGGGCCACTGTTGCCCGCCCTTTTCCGGTACGCCAAACACGTACTCAGCCCGCGATCTTCATCGTTCATCGTTTCCCTCATCCCGGCGTCAGCACCAGCAGCGCCGCCGGATCGATCCGCCTCTTCGCAACGTTTTCCGCAAAATCAGGCAGATGAAAGAAGGCGGTATCGGCCGCCCGGACCGCCCGCAGCATCGCCTTGGGCGTGATCTCGCCCTCACCGGCCGCCTCCGCCACCGCCGCGGCCCGGATGATCACGAGCAGCGCCGCCGCCGCGAGCAGACCCGTTTCCACCCCGTGCAGCACGAAATCGGGATTACCCGCCACACGGCAGACCAGGTAATTCTCCAGGATCACGCGCACGCGCTCGCTCGCGGTCAGATACAGCCCGCGGAAATCCCGCAGGTAGCCGTCGCACCGCTGGCCGTCGGGCAGCGACGCCCACCGCATCAGCCCTGCCTCAAGCGGCCCGCGCTCCCATTCGCGAAGCTCCTTGCCCTGCATCCGTCCGAGAATGGCCGACATGATGAACTCAACCTGCGCGTCCGGCGAGTGCGGCGCCAGCAGGAGCCGGGAGCGCAGCTCGTGGAACGAATCCACCCGCGCCGCCTGCAGCTCGCGGTCGACCGTCTCCCGCTGCAGCGGCGAATCGCCGTCGCGCGCGAGCGTCCGCACGAACTCGATCATGGTCAGCAGGCGCGACTCGATGGATCCGCCGGCCGTCTGCAGGATTTCCAGCAGGCCGCTCTCGACCGCGAAGAACGCATCCCACGTCATCAGCTTGCCGCGGCACAGGCAGGGCGGCTCGTCGATCACCGTGTCGCACACGTCGGGCGGGAAATTCACGCGGTCGGGCGTCACGTGCAACACGCGGACGCGCCCTGGCCGGTCCAGCAGCCCCAGCATGTGCCTGCACGCGAATGACGCCGTGCAGTGCAGCGCCAGCGGCGTGCGGAAGATGATGCGGGGAAACTTGCGGCATTCCGGAAACAGCACCCCCTCGCCGTAGTCGCGGTGAATGCGGCAGAGCGAGCCGTCCTGGAACCCGCAGCGGCCGCCCGTCAGCTTCAGCCGCGCGTAGCCGAAGTGCGAGAACTGGTCGGCGATCGCCAGGTGCCGGAGCGCCTCCTCGCCCAACGCCGCCACCGCGCGGTCGTACGAGCCGCGATCCACAGGGATCTCCCAAGCCGCGCAGCATTCCCCGCACTTCCGGCACGCGAACGACGCCACGATGTCCGGCAGAAATACCCGCTCAATGGCAGTTGGATCTGCTGAATCGGCCATGGAACCATTATAGCAGGCAGGAGCGGCAAAACGGACGGAAAACGGAAGAAGAGCTGATGATGAGATGAAGAGATAAAGCGATGAAGAGAACCGACACCGGCCAGTATAATCGGGTCCGCCAATTCCTCGTGGTTTTTCCTCGTAGCCTTCCGGTCGCCCACAGCCCCGTTCAGGGGGCTTTCCTGCGGACTGCCGAGTCCGCCGGCATCGCCGCAGGTGATAGCACCGTCC
>DATKYA010000643.1:0-4463 GCA_035528775.1 Planctomycetota bacterium
AGATCAGTGCGAACGTGGCCACGATCGAGATCGGGATGGCGATCGCGATGATCGCCGTGCCGCGAATATTGCGCAGGAACAACAGCAGGATCAGCACGGCCAGCCCGCCTCCGTACATGGCCGACGAGCCGACGTTCGAGATCGACTGCTGAATGTACGCCGACGTGTCAATGATGGGAGTGATCTGGATCAGCGGGATATCCTGGTTGATCTTGTCGATCTCGGCAAGCACGCGCCGGGCAACTTCAACGGTGTTGGTGCCCGACTGCTTGCTGACGGACATCCGGACGCCGGGCTTGCCGTTGACGCGGACGATCTGCCGGACGCGCTGCCACGAATCCTCGACCGACGCGATTTCCTTGAGCTGGATGAACGCGCCATCGCGCACCGCGACCACCATGTTGCGGAGTTCGTCGAGGTCGGTGAACTCGCCGGGGGTGCGAATGGTGACCTCGTAGTTGCCGCGGTCGATGGTGCCGGCGGGCTGGTTGATGTTTTCGGCGCTGATCTTGGCGAGGATGGTGTTCAGCGAGAGCCCGAGGGCCTTGATCTTGTCGCGGCTGAGGTCAACGTGGATTTCACGATTCAGCCCGCCCCAGATGTCGAGCGATGCCACGCCCGGCAGCCGCTCGATGCGGTATTTTATCTGGTCGTCGATGATCTGCCGCATCTGGATGGGGTCGAGATCGCTGGAGGCGCCCAGGATGAGGATGGGGAAGCTGGCAAGGTCGAACTTGAAGAGCGTGGGGCGGTCGCAGTCGTCGGGCAGCCGCGAAAGGACGCGGTCGAGCCGGTCGCGCACGTCGCTCGTGGCCGAGTCGAGGTTGATGCTCCAGGAGAAGGTGACACGCACGTTGCTGCTGCCTTCGCTGGACGTTGACGTAACCTCCTCCACGCCGGGGACGGCGCTCATTGCCTCTTCGATGGGGCGCGTTACCAGCTCCTCCATCTCCTCCGGGCTGGCGTTCTCGTAGGACGTCCGCACGGTCAGCGTGGGGTAGGTGATGTCGGGCATTAGGTCGATGGGCAGCCGCATCAGGGAGATGCCGCCGATGATGATCACGATGAGCGCGACCATGATGGTGAAGATGGGCCGGCGGATGGCGTTGCGGGAGATGTTCATTGACCGCTCCCTCTCGTTGCGGGTGCGGTGGTCGATTCACGCTTGGGGGCGGGGTAGGACGGCCCCGGCTTGCCCTCCGGCGCGGCAGGGGGCTGGCCGGGCGAAACCGGCTTCTCGCCCGGCAGCAACACCGCCGAGCCGTCCTCCAGCAGGTGCTGGCCCAACGTGACCACTTGGCCGGAAAGCTCAGGCTCGGTCACTTCGGCCGTCTCGCCGTTGATGATCCCCAGGGTGACGGGCACGAAGGACGCGGTGTGCTCGCCGGGCTTGACGATGAACACTCCCTGCTTGCCGGTGCGTTTGACCAGCGAGCTCATTGACACGGCGGGGACGTCGGTGTGGCGTGCGAACTCGATCCTGGCGTTGACGAACATCCCCGGCTTCAGCACGAGGTCGGGATTGTACATCTGGACCTCCACGCGGGCCTCGCGGGACGTTTCCCTGATGAGCGGGGCGATGCGGCTCACCGTGCCGGGGAAGGTGCGGCCGGGGTAGGCGTCGGCGGAGACCTCCACTGTCTGGCCTGCCTGCAGCCGGGAGTAGTCGCGTTCGCTCACGAAGATGAGGGCGGTGAGCTCGGCCACGTCTAGGACGGAGCAGATGGGATCGTTGGCCTTGAGCATGGCGCCCTGGTCGACGAGCCGCTCGCCGATCACGCGGGTGTCGGATCCGCCGTCCCACGCGGCGTGGATCCTGGTGTAGGAGAGGCGCACCTCGGCGGCCTTGAGTGCGGCTTCCTTCTGGGAGACCTGGGCCACGGCCACCTTTTGCTTCGACACGCTGGCCTTGTAGAGGGAGTCGGCGGCATCGAGGTCTGCTTCCGACATGATCTGTTTTTCGCGCAGGGCGGCGGCGCGGTCGAAGTTGCGCTTTGCCACCTCGAGTGAGCTCGCCGCCTCCTCGAGGCTCGCCTTGACCACCTCGATTTCGGCCCGGGCCTGCTCCACCTGCTGGGTGTATTCGCCGTCGTCGAGCTCGGCCACGAGCTGCCCGCGCTTCACCTGGTCGCCGATGTCCACCAGGATCTTCTCCAGCCGGCCGGTCACCTTGGGCGCCAGCAGAAACTGCGACTTGGCGACGAGCGTGCCGGAGAAGTCGCGCGTGTCGGTGACGGTGACCTTCTCAATGGGCGTCACTTCGACAGGAACGACCGCCATGCGGCCCATCGGCCTGCCGGTCTTCTTCTCGCTCACCTTGCGATACACCTGGAACCCCACCGCGGCCACCAGAGCAACCAGCACGATGAAAATGATCAGTTTCTTCATATTTTTTGAGGGTACGACAGAAGGGTTTTTCCGTACTCCACGAAACACTGCGGATTCGCACCGGCAGAAACACGAGGCTCAGCTTCCATTGGCGGCGTGTTGGCTTCCGCCGCCCGCAGTACAAATCTACACATATAGTTCCCCGGGTGCAAGCGAAAATTCCATGGAAAACGGGCGAGCATTTGTATCTGATTGTAAACGGCTCGGGTTTTTCAGAGGATCGGCAGCTCGCGTACGTCGCAGGTGCTCGACGCTTGCCGCACCTGTTCCACCTCTTGGCGGAAGCGTTCAGTCAGCATCTCGGAATCAGTCCAGATGAGGGTGGCGGTGATCTGGCGGGCGCCGGGTGCGATCTCGGCGTAGCGTCGCACGCGGTGATGGCCGTCGAGGATGGCGTAACGTCCGCCGCCGACGTGCATCACGCACACCGGGCTTTCGGAGAAGAACTCGCGGTTGTAAGCGTCGTAGGTGTCGGCCGCGTCGAACAGCAGGGCCACGAGCGTGTACTTGTCCTTCTGCAGGCAGGGCTGCGTGGCGCAGAGATAATCGATCGTCACCTGCGCGTCGCCGTGGGTGATCCGGCAGGCGGGATCGAGGGCCTGCAGCGACTGCAGCAGCCACCGCAGGCCGATGCTGGTGCTGTGGGCGTGGATCGCCCTGGCAACTTCGGCGCGGCTGGCCCGCCCTGCGTGGAAATCCTTGATGAGTTGCAGGAACTGCCTGCCTGGCTTCGCTTTCGCCATCACGCTCGTGCCTCCGAACCGGTGCTCGATGATGATAGCATCCGCCGGGCCGAAATACAATGATGCTCCGCACCCCGAAAAACAGCGATGGGCGGCGAAGGGGCGATCCCGGCCGGCTGAGGATCGAGTTCTGGGCCGACGACGTCACCGCGGTCTGCGGCATCCAAGTGAGTCCAGAGGAGATGATGGGGAGGTGGGGTGATGGGGTGATGGGGAGGTGGGAAGCAAGTTTTCCGGCCTTTTCTCCGGGATTTCCTTTTTTTTTGATCTCTCTAATGCCTTGTGCAGCAAGGACTTACGTGAGTCGGGAAAAAAATTCCAGGAAAAAATCACTTTTTTGACTTGACAAACGCACCTTTCTGGTGTATAATGCTCGTGGAATGAGTGAGCCGAGAGGCTCGCACAGGCCAAAAACCCAGCCGCCTGCTGAAAAACTGAATACTGACTGAATCCAATGGGGACAGCGCTTTCCTTGAGCAAAGGAAATGCCGCTGGTCCCCTTTTTTTGTTCCCGGATCAGCAGTCTGAATTTTATAGTGCTTGTCTTGACATTGATTGGTCAACCTGACTTGAAAGGGGGCAGACTCAAAGAGACTCGTCGATGTTCCGTTTTTCCTCTATACGTTCCGTGGTTCCTGGGAATGGTGTCCCGGCAGGACACCTGAAAGAAAAGGAGATTGTAAATGAAGAAGCTCGCTCTCGTTCTCGCAGTTCTGGCGTTGTTTGTCGCTCCCGCAGTTGCCGGCACGCTCACGATCGTGGCGAATCCGGTGAGCGTCCCCGATGGCACCCCCAGCACGGTGAAGGTGGAATTCTGGGCCGAGGGCTTCGGCGCCATCGGCGGCATTGAAGTCATCCCCACCTTCACGCTGCAAGGGGCCGGGACGGATGTAGGCTCCTCGTTCTCCGTGAAGCTGGACCCCCTGAACGGGACATTCCTGGATTCTAAGCTGCAGGGATACGACGTGAAGCAGGGCGAAGCGGTACAGTGGCTGGCCATTTTCGGCTTCGTGGCCCCCGGTGATAGCACGATGGTTGGCTTCATGGGCCTGAGCTTTGACGTGGATTGCACGGACCCGACGCTGGTGATGACCATCAACTACGACTACAGCCAGCTCGCGAATGGCACCTACATCATCGGCCTCGATCCGTGGAGCACCGGCCTGACCTTCAGCGGTGGCCAGGTGCCCGATGTCCAGATCGTCAACGGCACCTTCTCGGTCGTCCCCGAGCCGTGCACGATGGCGCTGCTGGGCTGCGGCCTGGTGGGCCTGATCGGCTACGGCCGGAAGCGCATCCGCAAGTAAGCACTGACAGCAGGGGTTGCCGGGG
>DATKYA010000644.1:0-7408 GCA_035528775.1 Planctomycetota bacterium
AAGTGCGCCCAGGGGATTGTCATGTCGCTCACCGCTCCCGTCTTTCTCTTCCTCTTTCTGCCGGTAGTCCTGCTTCTGGGCCTCGGCCTTCGCGGTCGGTTCCGGAATGTCGTGTTGATTGCGGGCAGCCTCGTCTTCTACCTGTGGGACGAGAAGCTTTTCGGGGTGCTGCTGCTTGCATCCATCGGCATCAACTATGCGATCGGCCTGGGGATGGGCCGCGTGACGGACCGGCGTGCGGCGCGGCTGCTGCTGGTGCTCGGCGCGGTGGTGAACCTGGGCCTGCTCGTCGCCTGCAAGTACGCCAACTTCATCGTGGCCAATGTGAACGTGCTGCTGGGGGTGGCGTCGATCCCGCCGGTGCAGTTGGCTCGCGTTCATCTGCCGCTTGGAATCTCATTCTTCACGTTCCAGGGGTTGTCGTACCTGGTTGACATCTATCGGGGCGAGGCGAAGCCTGCGGGCGGCCCGGGCCAGTTCGCGCTCTATCTTGCGTTCTTCCCGAAGGTGATCGCCGGCCCGATTGTGAAGTACAAGGAGATCGCGGGCCAGCTTGCGTCGCGCAGCGTCAATCGCCAGGACCTCGCTGATGGCATCCGCCGGTTCATCATCGGCTTGGGCAAGAAGATCATCATCGCCAACGCGCTCGCTGTCCCGGCCGACAGGATCTTCGCTCTGCCAACGGGCCTGCTCACGCCCGCCACCGCCTGGCTCGGGGCGGTGTGCTACACGCTGCAAATCTATTACGACTTCTCCGGCTATTCAGACATGGCGATCGGGCTGGGCAGGATGTTCGGCTTCCGCCTCCCCGAGAACTTCAACTACCCCTACGTGTCGCGGTCGATCAGGGAGTTCTGGCAGCGATGGCACATATCGTTGTCAACGTGGTTCCGCGACTACCTGTACATTCCGCTGGGCGGGAACCGCAGCGGCACCGCGCGCACCTACGTGAACCTGATGATCGTGTTTCTGCTGTGCGGGCTGTGGCACGGGGCGAACTGGACAGTTGTGGTGTGGGGCGCATTCCAAGGCTGCTTCCTCATCCTTGAACGCATCCGCAAACGCTCCCCCTCTCCACCCTTGGAGAGGGGGCTAGGGGGTGAGGTCTTCGACCACGCCTATGCCTTACTTGTCATCATCGTGGGCTGGGTGATCTTCCGTGCGACCACACTCGGGGGGGCGCTTGGGTATCTTGGTGCGATGGCGGGAATCGCGCGGGGCAGTGCAACCGCGCCCGGGGCAGCATTCTTCATCAGTGCCGAGCTTCTGCCGCTGCTGGCGGTCGCAATCCTGGGAGCTGCGCCCCTGCTACCGGGCCTGGCAGCGCTCAGAGCGCGGGCGGCCGCCGGGTTCACTGGCTTCATCGGCCGGGCTGTCGGCACTGCAGCCGCAATGGCGGACCTCGGCGTGATGGGCTTGATCCTCGTGTACTCGACGATGCTGATCGCCGCCGGTACGTACAGTCCGTTCATCTATGCGCAGTTTTAAGGAGATGCGGTGAGCGATCTCGCTCCGAAACGCGGCAAATCCTTCAACACGGCATTGATCACGCTGTTCCTCGCGGCGATATGCCTGCCGCTGACGGATACAGTGTTGAGCCTGGATCGAACGCGGCTGAGCGCCAGCGACGCCAGCCCGGTGCGGTTGCCCGGCACGCTCGGCCCGCGCGAGCTGATCAAGTACGCGGGCACGATGAAGTGGCAGCTCCAGACAACTTTTGGCTTCAAGGCCGCCCTCGTCCGCCTCCACGGCACCGTCAAGGTGAAGTGGCTCGGGATTTCATCGTCCCCGCGAGTCGTACTCGGCAAGGATGGATGGCTGTTCCTGGCTGATGAAAGAACCATCGATGATTGCTGCGGCCTGGTTCCCTTCACAGATGAAGAACTGCGCGCCTGGCGGAATGTGCTGGAAGCGAGGGATGCCTGGTTTGCCGAGCGCGGCATCACGTATCTTCTCGTGATCGCTCCCGACAAGCATTCGGTCTACGGGGAGTACCTGCCCGACTCGACCCGCCAGGCCCGCGGCCGGACGAGGCTCGACCAGTTCGTCGGCTATCTCGAGCGGAACTCGCGGTGCAGGATCGTGGACGCCCGGCCGGCCCTCCGCAATGCCCGCTTGCAGCGGCGCGTCTACAACCGCACGGATTCGCACTGGAATGACGTCGGCGGGTTCATCGCGAGCCAGGAGATCGCGGCGCGGCTCTCGTCGCGGTTCTCCAGCATCATGCCCGCCAGCATGTCCGACTGCACGCTGTCATCGGCCGTCGTGCCCGGGGGCGACCTCGCCCGGTTCCTGGGGCTGAAGTTCGATATGACGGAAGACTGGCTGCTGGTCCGGCGCCCGGCCCGGAGGGTCGTTGGCGATGCGAGCGGCGGAATCCTCAAGGTGACCACGGTCGACGTCGTCCGCCGCGACGTGGTCGTCACCGAATGCCCCGATGGCGAGGTGCCGCGGGCAGTGGTGTTTCGCGACTCATTCGGGGAGGCGCTGATGCCGTGGCTTTCCGAGCACTTCAAGCGGGCCGTCTACGTCTGGAGCGATGAACTGGTTCCGGATGTGATCGAGCGCGAACGACCGGACGTCGTGATCCAGGAATTCATCGAGCGCCGCCTGCTGACGATGCGGCCGGAGAATCCGGAGGGATCCGGAGGGAAGATGATGAGATGAAGTGATGATGGGATGATGGGATAAGAAAGCATGTCAAAAGCCGCGAAGGGGGCGGCTCATAGGTAGTCCGGGGCATCAGCCCCGGGGAACGCGATGGCAGATCGAACGCAAGCCCCGGTGGGGCGACTCAATCAGCGGTTCCGGGATAGGTACCAACACGAAATCCTACCCTTCATCTCATCATCCCATCATCTCATCATCCGCTTTCTAGCCGCCACCGTCACGCTCGCCGCCGTTCCCTTGCGTACGCGGCTGCCGGTGCTTGTCGTGAACGAGTAGGAACTGTCGGCCAGGATGCGCAGGTAGCGGAAGCCGGCGTCGCGGATGGCCTGGAGGTAGTCGGCTCGCATCATCGCGGCTGCCAGGCACGCCACGTAGAGCTCGTTGTCGTTCTTCAGCGAATCGGGCAGCGGCTTATCGAGCACGATGTCGCTGACGACCATCCTGCCGCCGGGCTTCAGGACGCGGTGGATTTCGCGGAAGACGCGCGGCTTGTCGGGCGAGAGGTTGATTACGCAATTCGAGATGACGACGTCGATCGATGCATCCTCGACCGGCAGGTTCTCGATCTGACCCTTGCGGAATTCGACGTTGTCGAGGCCGGTGGCCTTATGGAGCTTGATGGCATTCTTGCGGGCGAGCCGGAGCATCTCGGACGTCATGTCGACGCCGATGGCCTTGCCGCCGGGGCCGACCTTCGTCGCCGCGAGGAAAACGTCCTTCCCGCCGCCCGAGCCGAGGTCGAGCACCACGTTGCCCGTCTTGAGCTGCGAGAATGCCACGGGGTCGCCGCACGACAGCCCCAGCTCGGCTTCCGGCACCGGCTGATCGCCGCAGCCGCACGTGCTCTTCGTGCAACACGAAGTGCGTTCCTTCCTCGCCACCTCGCCGTATGCCTTTCGTACAGCCTTGCGAACATCTTCATGCGATTTCATCGGCAGGCTCCTGTTTGCCGAACCAGCGTTCGGTCTTGATGCAAATCCTGACTAGCATCAACATTACGGGTACTTCGATGAGCACGCCGACAACGGTAGCCAGCGATGCCCCCGATGACAGCCCGAACAGCATTGTGGACGTGGCGATGGCCACCTCGAAATGATTGGATGCGCCGATCATTGCGGACGGGGCGGCGTCGCGGTACTTCAGCCTGAGCAGTCTCGCCAGTGCGTATCCGAGCCAGAAGATGATGTTGGTCTGGATGAACAGCGGGATCGCGATCCAGAGGATGGTCAGCGGCCTGGCCAGGATCATCTCGCCCTTCAGTGAAAACAGCAGCACGAGGGTGGCGAGCAGTGCAATGATCGTGACCGGGGTGAGCAGGTGCAGGAATTTGCCATGGAACCACGCTTCGCCGCGCGCTCGGATGATCCAGCCCCGCGAGATGTACCCCGCGGCGAGCGGCAGGGCCACGTAGATCGCGATGGAGAGCACCAGCGCCTGCCACGGCACGGGCAGCCGGCCCACGCCCAGCAGGAATCCGCCCAGCGGCCCGTACAGCACGAGCATTGACAGCGAGTTGATCGCCACCATCACCAGGGTATGGCCGTCGTTGCCACGGGCAAGGAAGCTCCAGACGAGCACCATCGCGGTGCAGGGCGCTATTCCAAGAAGGATGCAGCCGGCGAGATAGCTGCGCCACAGGGGCACCATCAGCATACGGGCACCGTCGTGCATCACCACTCTGCCCACGCCATGCTCGGCACCCACGGGCAGCTCCAGCCCAAGCGGCATCCTCACGTAGTCGACAGCGTTCGGCCCGATGAATGCGTGAAAGAGCGTGCCCAGGAAGAACAACGAGATCGCGTACATCGTGAACGGCTTTACCGCCCAGTTCACGAACAGCGTGAGGCCGACCGGTCTGATGCTCTTGCCCGCCTTCAAGACCTCGCCGAAGTCGATCTTGACCATGATGGGGTACATCATGAAGAACAGGCAGACGGCGATGGGGATAGAGACGACGGGGGCGCCGTTCACGCGGATGGACAGGCCATCGAGTGCGACCGCGATTCTGGGGGCGAGCTTGCCCAGCAGGATCCCCGCGATAATGCACAGGGCCACCCACAGGGTGAGGTACTTTTCGAAAACGCCAAGTCCTTTCGCAGCAGCCATCATTCGGCATCCTCCAGTTCATTCAGTACGTCGGGCATCTTCTCGACGAATGCCCGGATTTGGTCGCGCACGCGGCGATAGTGAGCGAGCGCTTCGTCTTGAGTCTTGGCGGCTACCGCGAGCTTCGGCGGGTCGTCGAATCCCACATGCACCCGTCGCGTCTTGCCCGGGAAAAACGGGCACCGCTCGTTGGCGTTGTCGCACACGGTGACCACGTAGTCGAAGCTGATGTCCATCAACTCTCGCACGTGCCTGGAACGCTGGCCGGAGATATCGACGCCGGCTTCCGCCATCACCTTGATTGCTCGCGGGTCGAGTCCGTGCGGCTGAACGCCGGCAGAATACGCTTCGATGGTGTGGCCCTTGAGCATCCGCGCCCAGCCCCCGGCCATCTGGCTGCGGCAGGCGTTGCCGGTGCAGAGGAACAGTACGTTCAGCTTTTGTACGTTCTGCATAGTTCCTCCAGGCTCATCCGGCGGACAGACTTAAGCCGGCGCGTATCGTCCCGTGCCTGCCTGTCGGTGTTCAATGCGCGTGTGAGCCATTCGATTGCTTCGCGCACGGATGGGGGTGCATTGTCGCCCGGGAGGCGGTAGTAGATCCAACGCCCTTGCTTGCGGGCATCGACAAGGCCCGCCTGATGGAGGATCGCCATGTGCTTCGAGACCGTAGACGGCGCCAGTCGGAGCATCTCGATAATCTGGCAGACGCACAACTCGCCGCCGCGGAGGAACATCAACGCTCGGATGCGATTACGGTCGGACAGTGCCTTGGTGATCAGCAGAATCTGGTGCATCGATTACTCCTATACTTCGCCAACTAACGAATTATACCATGAAAGCGGCGTCAAGTCAAGGTACAAGCATAATCAGTGTGCTCGCACTGGAGAGCCGTGCACGGGGGAATTTCGGGGGGAATTACGGTTGCACTTCCATACCGCCATACCTATAATGAACTGTCTGTTTCCATACACTCACAAATGCGGATTTTTCCGGCGGCAAAGAGGCGGCGAGAGCACCAATGGATCACGCACTACGAAAGGCCCTCGGTGCAGGCAAGGCGGATCACATCGAAATCCGGCTGGAACGGCGGGTTTCCACCAGCGTTCATTACGTAGGCAGGGAGCTTGAGGATATCGGCACCAACACCGGCGTGGGCGGTTGCGTGCGGGCGCTGGTGAACGGAGGCTGGGGGTTCGTGTCGTTCAACGATGCTTCCGACCTGTCGCGCTACGTGAAGATGGCATGCGAGCAGGCGCGGACGGTCGGCGCGGGCAAACCGGCGGCATCCGGCCACCTGGCTCCCGTGCAGCCGGCGATTGATTCGGTGAAGCCGCCGACGGATTCGATCGAGGATCCGCGGGGCGTGCCGCTGGAGGAGAAGGAAGCGCTCGCCGCGGCCTACAATAAGATGATCCTGTCGTCGAAGAACATCCAGACGTCCACCGTGAGCTACCGTGATTACCAGGTGGACGAGACGATCGCGAACACCGACGGTCAGTTCATCACGCAGGAGACGGTATTCTGCGGTCTGGCGGTGGTGGCGATCGCGCGGGACGGGATGAACGTGCAGCGGGCGTTCGAGAGCGTGGGCGACCTGCGGGGATTCGGGACCGTGCGCGGTCAGGAGGCCACGTGCGAGGACGTGGCCCGGCGGGCGGTGGACCTGCTGTCGGCCACGCAGGTCACCGGCGGGAAATACACTGTCCTTGTCGATCCCAAGCTGTGCGGCGTGTTCGTTCACGAGGCATTCGGGCACTTGAGCGAGTCCGACTTCCTGTACGAGAACCCGGACATGCTGAAGATGATGACGCTTGGCAAGCGGTTCGGCGGGGACGAGTTGTCGATCGTGGACGACCCGACGATCCCGAACCGGGCCGGCACCTACAAGTACGACAGCGAGGGCACGCCGGGGGCCAAGACCTACCTGATCGGGAACGGCATTCTGTCGGGTCATCTGCACTCGCGCGAGACGGCCGCCCGGATGGGCGAGCAGCCGACAGGCAATGCCCGCGCGATCAGCTACAACTTCCCGCCGATCGTGCGGATGTCAAACACCTATCTTGAGCCGCGCGGGATGACGTTCGACGAGCTGATCGCGGGCATCGACAATGGCATCTACGCGGTGGGCGCCCTGGGCGGAATGACCGAGATGGAGATGTTTACGTTTTCGGCGGGCGAGGCGTATGCCATTCGGGGCGGCAAGATTGCCGAAAAACTTCGCGACGTGGTCCTCACCGGCAACGTGAAGGAAACCCTCGCCAACATCGACGGGATCGGCAACGACCTCGAGTTCTACGGCGGGCTCGGTGGCTGCGGCAAGGGCGGGCAATCGCCCCTGAGAGTGTCCACGGGCGGGCCTCACGTACGGATCCGCAACGTGGTGATCGGAGGACGGTAGGAAGATGACTATCGGAGAGTGGATCAAGAAGAGGCCGGGTCCACTATGTCCACTTCGTCCACTTGGTCCACTTGGTCCACTGAAGTGAGAGCGGGCGAAACCGAACACTGAATATGGAACGCCGAGCAGCCGAGCAGCCGAGCAACCGAACAACTGGTCAACTGGATAACCGATCAACTTCTATGATTCACAGGATTCTTGAGCTGGCGATGAAGTCGGCGGACGCGGCGGA
>DATKYA010000645.1:0-2377 GCA_035528775.1 Planctomycetota bacterium
GGCGAAGTCGGTGCCGTTCGGTCCTGAACGAATTTTCGGCTACCTGTGCGCCCTGCGGACCGAAGTGCACAACCTCCGGCTGATCCTTGCCGGCAAGGTGAACAAGATCAACTCGCGGCTGCTGCGGGAACGGCTGCGGGAACAGTACGTGTAACCTTCTGGAATGTGCTTCGACACGAAGGCACGAAGACACGAAGGAGCACGAACCGGCGGCGATGAGGGCCGAGGTATCAGATGGCTGAGATAGTGGCAATCGGCGAGAAAGACCAGGTGATCGGCTTCCTGGGCGTGGGCGTGACGATCGTGGCGGTGAAGACGCACGACGAGTTTGCCGACGCACTGAAGGATGCCTGCCGCCGCGATGGCGTCGAGATCATCTTCGTCACCGAGAACTTCGCCGAGAACGCGGGCGAGAAACTGCTCGCCGATACACGCAAGTCCACGGACAGGGTGATCCTGGTGATCCCGGATCATCACGGCTCGCGCGGCACCGCCTTCCGCGAGATGCGGGCGGACGTGGAGCGGGCGCTGGGAGTGGACATGCTGGGAAAGGGAGAATAGCAGAGAAAGAGAAGAGGAAGACGAACGTCGAACGCCGAACGCCGAACGCTGAACGTCGAAGGAAGAGGCGCTAAGGCGGTCGGCGGCGAAATGGGAGGAAGAGGAAACATTGAACATCGAAGGAAGAGGAGCGTTCAACGGTCAACGTTCAGAGGTCAACGGTCGAGGGACATGCAGCGGTCAACATTCTGAATTCTGAATTCTGACTTCTGAATTCTACTCAGGAACAGCTATGAAAGAAGGCAAGATCATCCGAGTATCCGGGCCGCTGGTGGTGGCCACGGGCCTTGCCGGCACCCGAATGTACGAAATGGTGCGCGTGGGCGAGCTGAAACTGTTCGGCGAGGTCATCGAAGTCCGCGGCGACGAATACTCCATCCAGGTCTACGAGGAGACCGAAGGGCTGGGCCCGGGCGACCCGGTATTTCCCACGGGCGACCCGCTGAGCGTTGAGCTCGGCCCCGGCCTCGTGGTGCAGATCTACGATGGTGTGCAGCGCCCGCTCGATATCCTCAGCAAGGAGTTCGGCAACTACATCGTGCGCGGTGCCGAGAAGCCGGCACTCATCCGCACGAAGAAATGGCATTTCACCCCTCGCGTGAAGGCCGGAGCGGAAGTCGGCCCCGGCGATATCCTCGGCGTGGTGCAGGAGACCAAGGTCGTCGAGCACCGCATCATGGTCCCGCTGGACGTGAAGGGCAAGGTGGTCGAGATCGCCGAGAAGGATGCGACCATCGAGGAAGTGATAGCGAAGATCAAGACGGACTCGGACGAGAAGCAGATCACGATGCTGCAGAAGTGGCCGGTGCGGCAGGGGCGGCCGGTGACGAAGAAGTTCGCGCCGGCGGTTCCGTTGATCACGGGGCAGCGCGTGCTGGATATGCTCTTCCCGATGACGAAGGGGGGTACGGCGTGCGTGCCCGGGCCGTTCGGCAGCGGGAAGACCGTGGTGCAGCACCAGCTCGCGAAGTGGGCCGACGCCGAGATCATCGTCTACGTCGGCTGCGGCGAGCGCGGCAACGAGATGACCGACGTGCTGCTGGAATTCCCGGAGTTGAAGGACCCGCGCACGGGCGAGCCGCTGATGCAGCGGACCGTGCTCGTGGCCAACACATCGAACATGCCGGTTGCGGCACGCGAGGCGTCGGTGTTTACCGGCATCACGATGGCCGAGTACTACCGCGATATGGGCTACAACGTGGCGCTGATGGCGGATTCGACGTCGCGGTGGGCGGAAGCGATGCGCGAGATGTCGGGCCGGCTCGAGGAAATGCCGGGCGAGGAGGGCTACCCGGCCTACCTGGCGTCGCGCATTGCGAGCTTCTACGAGCGGTCGGGCCGCGTGCAGTGCCTTGGCGCCGACAAGCGGGAGGGCTCGCTGAGCATCATCGGCGCCGTTTCACCGCCCGGCGGCGACCTGTCGGAGCCGGTGGTCCAGGCCACGCTGCGCGTCGTCAAGGTCTTCTGGGGCCTCGACGCCAACCTGGCATACTCCCGCCACTTCCCCGCCATCAACTGGCTCACCAGCTACTCGCTGTACCAGCACGTGGTGGATCAGTATTGCGACAAGGAAGTGGCCGCCGGATGGTCGAAGGTTCGGGAGCAGGCGATGTCTGTCCTCCAGCGCGAAGCCGAACTCGAGGAGCTCGTGCGGCTGGTGGGCATGGACACGCTGGCCCACGAAGACCGCCTCCTGCTGCAGGCCGCACGCATGATCCGCGAAGACTTCCTCCACCAGAACGCCTTCATCGACGTCGACACCTACACGTCGCTCGAGAAGCAGTTCAGGATGCTGTCGCTGATCATCAACTACTAC
>DATKYA010000646.1:0-2064 GCA_035528775.1 Planctomycetota bacterium
GCCCGTACACCGTCTCCGTCGGAAACGCGCACAGGCCTCCGTGCGCCAACACGCGCCCCGCCTCGCCGATTATCCGCTCGCGGTCGGCCCCATGCTCCAATCGTAATACTTGTGTCATCAGCGCTTTCTGCGACGGTGGGCGGACAGCAGTGGCCCGGCCTGCCGTCCTGGTTTCCTGTAATTCAGTACCGATTCAATTGTACCCGCTGCTGCCCCCGGATTTCAAGAACAAAGCGCCCGCCCCGGCGTAACGACTCGTAGCGCTGAACTCGTAACGCTGAAGTTGTTGTTTTCCCGCCGCAAAGAAGCTATAATCGGTCGGACAGGAGAACTCGCGTTGGCAGAACCGATTTCGATCATCGTGCCGGTATTCAACAAGGCAGCGTACTCGCGGCGGTGCTTCGCCGCGCTCCTCCAGACGGCCCATCGCCCGCTTGAGATCGTGGTGGTCGACAACGGCTCGACGGACGACACGCCGGCGCTGCTCACGGAAATCGAGGCGATGGCCGGGCGCGCCGGCATCGGGTTCGTTCGCATCCGCAACGACTGCAACCGCGGCGCCAGCACCGCGCGCAACCAGGGCCTCGATACCGCATCCGGCAGGTTCATCGTTGTGATGGACAATGACGTCGTGGTGAGGCGGCGGTCCTGGGCCGACACGATGATGGCGGCGCTGCAGGCCCGGCCGGAGGTGGGAATCGTCGGCCCGAAGCTCCTGTTCGCCTTCCCGCCGCATACCATCCAGTTCGCCGGCGGAGCCGTCTCACCGAGCGGGCGCGTCGAGTTCGTCGGACGCGGCAAGCCCGACGACACCACGGAGCTGAACGTGCCCCGCGACGTGCAGTGCTTCATCAGCGCCTGCTGGATGATGCCTCGCACCATCGTCGACCAGCTCGGCGGATTCGATGAAGCATTCAACCCCGTGCAGTTCGAAGACATCGACTTCTCCTATCGCGTGCGCCACGCCGGCTACAGAATATTGTACTTGCCGAGCGTCGAGGTCTACCATTTTGAGAACGTGACCACCGGCATGAGCCCCACGCTCAACAGCACCTACCTCATCGTGAAAAACGGGCTGCTCTTCAAGAAGCGCTGGCACTTCATGTTCTCCCGCGAGAACGGCCCGCGCGACGATCAGATCCATTGGGCAAAGATCGAGAAGATACCGCTCGAACAGGTAGGAGAGCTCGAGATCGTTGATTGAAGCTGCGTTTCAGCCCGCTCGCGAAATTGCTGTTTTCCTCTCAAGTTGGCCCCCGAAAACTCCGATATAGTAATGAGAAGGCCACGTCGCGAGCGCCCCAGTGCGCGGGACGCCCCAGGATGAAAGGGAATTCACACGATGCCGCGTGCACGAGCAAGCCGCAAGTCTTCCGGTGAGAATGAATCCAGCCAGGAAGAGGACCCGGACAAGGACACGCATCGCAGGTTCTTCGGGCGCTCGATCCGATTGCTCCGGGTGAACTGCTGCGCGCGGCGGCCCGAACGCCCATCTCCCGGCAACGCCGAACGCCGCGAACGCATCAGCCGCATCAAAGCGCAGATTAAAGCCGGAACCTACGAGACCAGGGAGAAGCTCGAGATCGCCATCAGCCGCCTCATCGATGACATCACCAGCAGACGAGAGAAGAAGTGAACGGAGGAGAGTGGGGGCGGGGAAGTGCGAGATTGGGAGACTGGGGGAGCGGGCGAACGAAACGAGAAGATCCTTCCGTGATGTCCACTTCGTCCATGACGTCCACTCGGTCCACTATGTCCACTCGGTCCACTGCGTCCACTTGGTCCACTGCGTCCACTTGAAGGGGAAATGCGAACCTTCATCAATGACTTCATCAGCTACCTCTCCGTGGAATGCGGTGCCTCGCCGAACACGACCGCCGCGTATCGTCGCGACCTGACCGATTTCTCCGGCTGCCTCGCCCAATCAGGAATCGACGCCCCCAACCGCATCACGACCAGCCACGTGATGAAATGCATCGCCGCGTTCAAGGAGCGCGGCCTGGCCGGCCGCACCATCGCCCGGCGGCTGGTCGCCATCAAGATGTTCTGCCGGTTCCTCGTCAA
>DATKYA010000647.1:0-9314 GCA_035528775.1 Planctomycetota bacterium
ATCTGATCCTGCAGCGGCGGTTCGTCGTTGGGGACGTCGTCTGGCGGGTTTTCCGGCTCGTCCTTGACCTTGGGGCCGAGCCTGATGATCTCCTTGTATCGCGGGTCGTCGCGGAGGTTGTCGAGGTCGGTGTCCTTCTCCATCCAGCCGAAATCGTTGTAGCCGGCGTCGATGGCCCTCTGGAGCCATTCGATGGCGCGGTCGATCTTCTTCTGAAGCGAATAGACGCACGCGAGGTTGTAGAGCGCGATGTATTCGTTCGGCTCGATGTCGAGAGCCTTGAGGTAGTGCTCCTCGGCTTTGCGGTAGTTCTTGTCGTTGAGGAATGAATTGCCGAGCATCACGTGAACGGCGGCGTCGTAGGGGTCAAGTCCGGCGATCTGAACGCCTTCTTCGACGAGGACGGCGAGGCCCTTGGAGCCGAGGTCGGCGAGCATGAGTGCGGCGGTCTGTTTGACGTCGTCCGCTGTTTCCTTGTGGAGGACCTGGCGGAGGACGGGGATGGCGGCGGTGTCGCCGCTGGTGCGAAGGATGCGGACGATCCTGTCGCGGACGTGCGGCGGGGCGGATTCGTATTCTTCCATGAGGTCGCCGATGCGAGCCCAGAGCTCGGGGCTGACGTGCCAGCGGATGAGGCGGGCGGCGGATTCGGCCCGCCAGGCGACTTCGGGATCGGACGATTGCCGGGCCTTCTCGAGCGCGGGGAGGGCCGGCTCGCCGGCGGCGATCAGCTCGAGCGTGGCGGCTTCGCGCTGGGCGTAGTCGGCAAGCGACAGCTTCCTGATCAGGGCGGCGACCTGCTCGTCGGTGGCGGGTGCCATCGCGGTGGTCGATTTGACGGGCGTGGCGGCGGGTTCCTCGGCGGCGATGGCCGTGGCGGCCATACAGATGCAGCAGGCGGCGAGCAGGGCCGAGAGGATTCGGTTGGGTGGTTGGTGGTGCATAGCGGTTATAGTGGACCAAGTGGACCAAGTGGACCAAGTGGACGGAATGGACGGAATGGACACGCCAAGCTCCTGTGACCCTGCAGCCTGGCCTCGCTGCAGCCTGCGGCCTGTCACCCTGCAGCCTGCGGCCTGTGACCCTGTAGCCTGCAGCCTGTCACCCTGCCCCCCAGCAGCCATCAATCGCTCAGGTTCTTGAAGTACAGCTCGAGCAGGTTTTTGTAGGTTTCGGGGAAGTCTTCCTTCATGATCTGGTTGAATTCCTCGCGGGCGCGGGGAGGAAGGTTTCCCCACTCGATGCCCTTCTGGCCAGGGGGCGTGGCTCCGGGGGACGCGGCGGCTCCGCTGCCGGTGTTCTGCTGCGAACGCTGGGCCGGGCTGGTGCTGTTCTGCTGCTGTGCCTGCGTGTTCTCGGGCTTCATCTGCTGTTGCTGTTGTTGATCCTGCTGTTGCTGCTGATCCTGGTTTTGCTGATCCTGCTGCTGTTGCTGTTGCTTGGCGATCTCGATGAGTTTCTCGAGCAGGCGAATGGCGTTCACCTGGCCCTGCTGGGCGGGTGGTCCGGTGATTCCCTGCTTGAGCTTCACCTGGGCGCCGACCATCTCGTCGGCAACGGCATGGAGCGGGTTGGGCTCCTCGGGCTTGGCGTTGGCGTCCTTCTGCTTGAGGGCGTCGATGTCGTTCTTCGAGATGGATGCTGGGGGCGGCGGCTCGCCGGCGAATGCGGCGGCGGATACCGCGACCACGATGATGCACAGCGAAATCCTGTTCATTGCGTCTGCTCTCCTTCCGGTAGTGGTGCAGGAACCGGCTGGGGGCCGGGCTGCTGCTCCTGTTGTTGTTGCTGCTGCCGCTGTTCCTTCTCGGCTTCCTTGCGGGCTTCGTCGAGCTTGCGGGCGAAATCGCGAGCAGCCTTCGACACGTCTTCCTGCTTCTCGCCGAGCCGTTCGACGCGCTTGCGCAGCAGCACAGGGTTCATGCGGTTGAGTATCTTTTCTTCTTCGTACGATTTCGTAGTCTCGAAGATGTTCACTTCGAGAGTTCGAAGCATCTTGAGCTGTGCGAGCGGGGGCACGAGCGGCGGGTTCTTGCCGCCTCCTCCGCCACCACCGCCGCCTCCGCCGGACCGGCGCGACTTCTCGTATTCCTGCTTGAGCGACTCGACGAGCTCGGCGAGCGTGTGCTCGATGTCCTTCTGAACCTGCTGCGTAGCCCAGTCGGTCTGCTGCTGGGTGAGCCGCCTGGCGGAGTCGTCCATGTCCTTCGAGACGTCGGTGACGGCGAAGGTGAAGACGGCCCCCTCCTCCTTCTGAAGCATCTCGAGGACCTTGTCGGCGTCGGTTTTCAGGGCGCCTTGCTTGCGGGCGGTATCCTGGAGCTTCACCTGGGGCTCGTGGAGGAGCTTGCCTTCCTTTTGGGCGGCTTCGTCGATCTGGAGTGTTTCGGCGTTCACTTCGCGTTGCTTTCCGAGCATCTCGACGAGTGCCTTGCCGATCTCGAACAGCTTCTTCTCGCGTTCCTTCTTGGCGAGCATGACCTGTGCCTGGTCGAGCTTCTTCCTGGCTTCTTCGAGCTTCTGGAGGGCTTCGCCCTGCTCGCCGGCCGCAGAATCGCGATCGTTCTCGTTGATCTTGTCCTGGGCGTTCTGCATGTTCTGCTTGGCGTCGGAGGAGCCGGAAGCGGCGTCCTGCATGCGCTGCGAGAGGTCCTTGTCGAGGCCCTTGCTCTGTTCGGCCAACTGGTCGAGCTTGCGGCTGAGCTCGTCGGTCTGGTTCTTGATGCGCTCCTGTTCCTTGGCGAGGTTTTCGGGCTTGCGGTCTTCGGCGGCCTGGCGGAGGGCATCGCGAGCGTTCTTCAGATGCTCGAGTGCGGCCATCTGCTGGAGCTGTGCGGTGCCGGGCTGGCTGCGATTGATCGTCTCGGAAGCCTGCTTCATGGTTTCGGCGGCTTTGTTGACGTCGGCCGCGGCTTCTTCGGGCTTGCCTTTCATCTTGGCGAGCTGCTTGCCGAGCGCTTCAGATTCCTTCGAGAGGGCCTCCTGGCGCTTGCCGAGCTCGGCGAGCTTGCCCTGCTCGGTCTGCTTTCCGGTCTGGTCGTGGATGGCCTCCTGTTCCCGGATGATCCTGTCGAGCTGCTGAGCGGCGGCTTCGAGGGATTTCTCGCCGGATGGATCGGTGGCCTTGCGCTCGGCCTGCTGGTCCTGGATGATCCTGTCGAGCTGCTTGGCGGCGGCCTCCATCTCCTGCTTGAGCTGGTTGGTGTCGGCGATCTGCTTGCGCTTGGCCTCGTTGAGGTTCTGGACGAGCTTCTGGAGGTCGGCGTAGGCTTTTTCCTGCGGGGGGACGGCAGACGCCGCGTTCATGCGGCCGAGCCTGTCCGAGGCGTCCTTCATGGTGCGGGCGATCTGGTCGGATGCGGCCTGCTCGAGGGCGTGCTGGACGGCCTGTGCGGCGGCGGGATCCTTGCCGGCGGTGTTCTTGACGAAGTTGCCCATCGCGGATTCCAGGCTCTTCATCTCCTCCTGGTTGGCGGCCTGATCGCGCTCGAGGCCCTTGAGTGCGGCCTTGTCTTCTTCGGTGATCTCTTCGGGCTTCTGGCCGAGCGTGCGCACGCTGACGGCGCGTGACCGCTCGTTGATGCTCTTCTGCTTGAGGACGAGCCGCCCGGCCTGGCGGATCAGCTCGTCGAGGTCTTCGGTGCGGCTGAGGCGCTTGAGGAGCGAATCAAGCTCGGCGAGGATTTCGGCCTGCGTGCCGGACGCGTGCAGCAGGTTGTCGAGCGGGGCGGCTTTCTGTGCATCGGAGAGCTTGGCGGCGGCCGCGGGCATCTGCTTCGTGCCGAGTGCGTCCATGCTTTGCTTGAACGAATTCAGCCGCTCGGCGTCTTCGGGTGATCCGAGCTTGTTTTCGGCCATTTCCTTGGCGACGTCGGCAAACTGCTCGCCGATGGATGTGCTGCGCTTGCCGAGCTCGCGCTGCGATTCGGATGCGATGGCGAGCTGGCGGGCGTCGTCCGCGCTGAGCTTGCGCGATGCCTGTAGCTTCTCGGCAAGGCGGTCGCTCTCGGCCTTCAGGCTGTCTTCGATTTTCTGGACGTCCTCGATGTCCTTGCGAATCTGCGCCATTCGTGCGTCGAGCTTGGCGGCGAGCTTCGCCTGGCTGATGATGGTGAGGTAGAATGGATCGGAGCGGCCGACGCCGGGCCCGGAGACGTCGTTGAAATCTTCGGCTTCCACCCACGCGGAGATGATGTCGCCCTCCTTGGGGACGATGCGGGAGAGGTCGAGGGTGGTGCGATTTTCGACGCGGACGGATTTCGGCTGTGTGTCGGCGAAGACTTCGGTGTGTGGTTCGCCCTGATCGCCGTTCCTGAGGACAAGGCGGGTTTCGCGGATGCCGCCGAAGTCGCGTTCGTCGGTGCTTTCGGCGATGATCTCGATAGCGGCGTTGGCGGTAACTTCGCGGTTGCCCTTGGGCTGGATGACGCGCACGGCGGGCGGATTGTCGACGATCACGCGCAGGCGGTAGGTGACGGGTGCGCTGTCGGCGAGTCCGTCGAGATCGGTGACTTCGATGCGATAGTTGGTGGGTCCGTGTCGCAATTCAAGCTCGGCGGCGAGTTGCGAGCTTGTCGGCCGTGCGGAGCCGCCGTCTGCCGGCAACGGCGTGACTTTCATTGGGATGGATTTCTTGTTGTCGAAGACGATGCGGGCGCCGTCGGGCTTGATGGGCTTGTTGGTTTTCGCGGCGATGCGGACCTTTGTGCCCGCGACGCCGGTGATGTCGCCCTGGCCGCTGGTTTGCTTGTAGCCGGCCTGGCCGGTGTACTGGGGGAACTCGTACTCGACGTCGATGGTTTCCACGCCGGGGCGGTCGATCACCTTCACCTTGAAGATGTCGGTGACGTGGTCGCCGCCTTCGAGGTAGAAGGAGAAATCTTCGGAGACGGACGGGATGTAGACGCGGAACTGGCGGTCGGAGACGCGCGTGAGCTTGCGGGTGCGCGTGCCGGTGGTGTGGGCGCGATAGTGGAGCGTGACGCGAGCGGGGACGGTTCCATCGCATCGTGCGGTGACGGCGACGTCGTCGCCTTTCGCCACGGAGCTGGCCTTGTCGCGCCCGACGATGACGATGGTGGTCTTGCGGGGCCATTCGACGCTGGAGAATGGATGGACCATCCGGGCGGCGAAGATCCTGACGAGTTGGGGCTGGAAGGCGGAATAGGCGGCGGCGAGGGCAGTGCAGGCGATGCCGGCGAGGAGCAGGCGCTTGAGCTGCGTGCGGCGAAGCACGCTGGTGAAGTCGCGGGGGTCCGCGGCGGCGTTGGCGTCGTCGATCACACGCTGCACGAGATCGCTGGAGGTGAACAGGGTGGCGTTGGCGCTGCCTAACTGCCGTGCGAGCTGTACGGCGCTGATGAGGCGGTCCTTGAAGTCGGGGTGACGTTTTTCAACGAGCAGGGCGAGGGAGTCGTCGTCGAGCTTCACGCCCAGCGGGCGGACGATGTACTGGTATACCGCGGCGAGCGTTATGCCGGCGCAGGAGACGATCACGGAGATGCGGGTGACCGGTGGCAGGTGGGCGTACCAGTCGAGAATGAACGCCGCCCCGGCCGCGCCCAGCATGATGAGCAGCACCCGCAGCAGGCCGATGGCGATGATCATCCGCCGCAGGGTTGCCCGCAGGGACGACAGTTTCTGTGAGATGATGTCTGGAGGCATTCTTACCTCTGAATCAGAGGGACAAGTTCGCCGCTACAAGTCTAACACACGGGCGCACGGATTGCAACCAGAAAAGGGAAGGCTGCAGCGGACAGGCTGCAGGGTACGGGATCGCAGGCAGCGTGTTCCGTGTGCTATCATTTTAGACGCTCGAAATCCCCCGAAGTTCGAATGTTGCCGAGGGCACCTTGTACCACTTTTTCGCGCAGGATTCCGGCGCTCAATGGACCCGATGGACTGAATGGACTGAATGGACTCAGTGGGCTGTGGCGGATGCGGGGCTGCCCGAACATTGTGCACGCATGGCCCGCCCATGCTTGATTTTCAGGCAAGGGCTGGTTACAATGGATGGAAATGTGGGTTCCTTTCACCTGTAGCCTGCAGCCTGTGGCCTGTTGCCCATAGCCCAAAGCCTATTCCCATGAATCGCGAACAACTCGACCTTGAAATTCTGAACGCGATCAGCCGCAAGATCGGCAGTACGCTGGACCTTGCGGAGGTTTTCAACGCGACGATGGCGATCCTTGCCCAGCGGCTGCACATGAAGCGGGGCACGCTGGTGCTGGTTGACGGCCCGGAGATGCGGATCGTGGCCGCACACGGGCTGACGCAGGAGGAGATCAGCCGCGGCCGCTACGCCATCGGCGAGGGAATCACCGGGCGCGTGGTCGACAGCGGCATGCCGATCGTGGTGGCCGACATCCGCAGCGATCCGCTGTTCCTGAACCGCACGGGCGCCCGCAGCGGCGAGCCGGGGCCGATCTCGTTCATCTGCGTGCCCCTGAAATACGGCAATACCATGATCGGAGCGCTCAGCGCCGACAAGGACTACAGCGATGCGGAGACGCTGAACCGCGACAAGAACCTCCTGATGATCGTGGCAACGTTCATCGCGCAGGCGGTGAAGACGCACGAGATGATGCAGCGCGAGAAGGCTGAGCTGGTCCAGGAAAACATCTTCCTCCGCCAGGAGCTGGAGGGGAAGTACCAGTTCGATAATATTGTCGGCTCGAGCTCGGCGATGCGGAAGGTGTTTGAGATAATCGCGCTGGTGGCGCGCAGCCGGGCGTCGGTGCTGATCCGGGGCGAGACGGGCACCGGGAAGGAACTGGTGGCGCGGGCGATTCACTACAACAGCCCCCGCCGTACCATGCCGATCGTGAAGGTGAGCTGCACCGCACTCACGGAGTCGCTGCTGGAATCGGAGCTGTTCGGCCACGTGAAGGGCGCGTTCACCGGTGCGTTCGAGGACAAGAAGGGCCGGTTCGAGCTGGCCCACGGCGGCACGCTGTTCCTCGACGAGATCGGCAACATGAACGAAACGGTGCAGGTGAAGCTGCTGCGGGTGCTGCAGGAGCGGCAGTTCGAGCGCGTGGGCGGCACGCAAACGATCAGCGTGGACGTCCGCCTCATCGCCGCCACCAACAGCAACTTGGAGGAGGAGATCAGGAAGGGCACGTTCCGGGAAGACCTGTATTACAGGCTGAACGTGGTGCCGATCTGCATGCCGTCGCTGCGGGAGCGCCGGGAAGACATTCCGCTGCTGATCCGGCATTTCATCGACAAGTACGCCCGCGAGAACGAGAAGGAGATCACCGGCATTACCAGCGAAGCGGTGGAACTGCTGATGAACTACCAGTGGCCGGGGAACGTGCGCGAGCTGGAGGGCTGCATCGAGATGGCGATCGTGATGTGCGGGGGGAAGAAACTGACGGCCGACCTGCTGCCGGCGAAGCTGCGCACCGGTGCCGCCACGCAGTCGGTTCCGACCGAGAAGGCGGTGGAGCTGGCAGTGAACTCGCTGATGTGGCAGCAGATTCCTCCGGCCGGGCAGTACGGCTACCTGGTGCCGATGGTGGAGAAGGCCTTGATCCAGCGAGCGATCCGGGAATCGGAGGGCGTGAAGCTTCGAGCTGCCCAACTTCTGGGCATCAACCGCAATACCCTGCACAAGAAGCTGACCGATCTGGGGATCGATAGTTAAGCCGCCAGCGGGTGCGATGGCGGTCTGAGCTGATCGATCGTCCTGCCTTAAGCCGGGCTTATCCGGCGCATCCTGCCATGCCCACAGATTAAGCACTACTGCCACAAGAACAGGACATGTTCGTACGTGCGTTGGCGGGGCGGGCTTGCGAGCGTAACCTGTTGGAAATAAACACGTTACGAGGATGTTCCATAGTTTGGCACGGTTTTTGCACGGGAAGAGGAGCGACAACGAAAGAACGGAAGAACGGAAGAAAGAAGAGAAGTTAGGAGGACAAAGAGGGCAGTTGAGAAGTCAAGTAGGTCAGGAGGGACACGAAGAAGAGAAGACAGCGGTGCCGGTTGAGTGGGCGTGGTGGGATCATCAGCCCCAAGCCGCAAGCCCCAGGCCGCAAGCCGCAAGCTCACACCGCGGGCGCAACATGGCAGGCGTCGAGTCCGTCTTTCCCGGGCAGTTTGCCATGAACTCCGTGGAGATCAACGGCACGTGCGTCATGTCCGTGGGCCTGAGCACGATTGAGCAGGGCGACTATGAGATCCTGGCGTCGCACGATCCGCTGAAAAACGAGTATCGCAAGATCGTCATCAAGGACGACCTGATCGTGGGGGCGATCTTCGTGAACGCGATCGACCGCGCGGGGATCGTCACCGGCCTGATCAAGGACCGGATCAACGTGAGGAACTTCAAGGACGCCTTGAGCAGCAACGATTTCGGGTACATCAGTCTTCCGCGCGACCTGCGGAAGTCGCGCCTCGAGACGCTGGGAGCAAAGCAATGAGGATCGACGCGAAAGGGCTTGACCACCGCGAGCTGAACCAGCTCATCCGCACGAGCATCGACGGCGGCGAGCGGAAATTCTGGCTTGGCAATGTGATCGGGCAGCGCTACATCGCCGCCGGCATCACTACGCCGATTTCCATCACCATCGAGGGCGTGCCGGGCAACGACCTCGGCGCGTTCATGGACGGCCCCTCGATCAGGGTGGAAGGCAACGGCCAGGACGCCGTGGGCAACACGATGAACGCGGGTACGATCGTGATCCACGGCGACTCGCGCGACATCACCGGGCATTCGATGCGCGGCGGGCGGATATTCGTCCGCGGAGACGTCGGCTATCGGGCCGGCATTCACATGAAGTCGTACGAGCAGCAGTTTCCCGTGATCGTGGTGGGAGGGCGGGCGGGCGACTTCGCCGGCGAATACATGGCGGGGGGCGTACTGGTGATCCTGAACCTGCTGGAGCCGAAGGGCCTGCCGGTGGGCAACCTGGCCGCCACGGGCATGCACGGCGGCACCATCTACCTGCGGGGCAAGCCCGACGAGCGCTCGCTCGGCCGCGAGGCAAGGGTGCTGCCGCTGGACGAGAAGGACCACGAGCTGCTGGGCAAGCTGGTGGGCGAGTTCTCGAAGTATTTCCCCGAATCGGCCCTGGAGTATCGCGGCGATCAGTTCATTAAGCTGATGGCGCTGTCGCATCGGCCGTACGGGAGATTGTACGCGTATTGATGGCAAACGATGAACGATGAATCTGGCTATCCGGTTCACTCCAGTAGCCACTACATGTTGTGCCTCGTGTTTAGCCCCCTTCAGGGGGCTTGCCGGCGGCTCCAGCCGCCGGTAATAGCACCGTCCTTCAGGGCGGTGGCCTATCGGCGCCAAACCAGCA
>DATKYA010000648.1:0-2231 GCA_035528775.1 Planctomycetota bacterium
TCGCTCAAACAGACGTTTCCGCTCAATTCCGTCACCATTTTCAGGCCACCTTTCCGAATCCGGGATCAGCCAGTTCGTACGTTGGTTCGCTCAACATCGAATCGTCGAACCGGTGCACACTGATCGGGATCACGATGCACCGGCAATTGAAGCCGTTGGGGGGATACCACTCGTCCCAGTACGAGTCATCCGCCAGATAGACCTTCCCGTTTTGTCGGGCGTGAGTTTCTCGAGTACGATTATCGAGCACCGCCACGTACTGCCAGGCCGGAAACGCACCGGCAAGCTCAGGATCCTCGAACGCATCGCGTCGCCCCTCGTTGTAGCTCGTCATGATGTTCGTGCGGAAGACGGTCTCCGCGTGCCAGGCGTCTTTCGCCAGCTCCATCACGCCCGTGCCGAATGCCGTGCCGGCGTACGCCTCCGCCTTGCCCTCGAGCTGAGTCCGGAACTGCTCCCAGGTCCAGCCCTTGTCGATCGCCTGTTTCAGCAGCGGCTTGATGTCCTGCGCGATCTCGTCGGCCGACAGTCCGGTCACGAACACTGCCTGGTCGCGCGATGACTCGACCAACCCGTCGAACTGCTCGCGCGTCAGCGGGACCTTGCCGGCGAATTTCCGCGCCGCCCCCGCGATCGTCAGCAGCTCGCCCTGCTGGGCGGCGTCGGTCGGCTCCGCGAACTTCTCGAACTTCGGGAACGGCTCGCTGCGCGGGGCTTCCGATTTCCATTCGCGCCGCATCTCCTCCACTGAGTGCATCATCCCGTCGAGATGCGCGGTCAGAAACAGCTTCGCCATCAGCAGCCGCAGCGCGGTCATGTCCGGCCGCAGGTCGCCCAGTGCCGCAACGTCGCCCGTTGCGAGAATCTTCCGGGCGGGCTTGCTCACCGACTCGAACGCGGCACCGAACGCCTGCACGCCGTCACGCATCGAATTGGCAAAGAGCCCGTTCAACGTCTGCGCGACGCGATCGATCTTCGTAAAACGCAGATCCGCCTCATCTCCGCCATCGCCGCCCCCAGATTGCTGTGCGGGAAAGGGATCCGCCGGTTCGGCAAACTGCTCCTTTCCCGGCTTCTGCTTGCCGTCGGGCGGCTGCTGGCCGCGTGCGGTGGCTTCCGGGTTATCATCGATCGGGCGGATCGGCCCCATCGGTGCGATCGGCTGCGGGGCGGGAGCGCCCTCGAGCACGTCCTCGCCCTCCGCCGGTTCCGGGATCCCGAGCTGCTCGCGTGCCCAGCGGGATGGCACCGGCAATTTCAGGCGATTCACGATGGTGTCGAGCGCGGTCGCCGTGCCCTGCAAATCCTTCGGTTTCTCCGTGTGCAGCACGATGCTCGGCCGCCGCGCCGTCGCGAAATTCAGCCGCGTCAGCGGCTCCGCCAGTTGCTCCGTCAGCGTGTCGCCCAGCCAGTTGGCGAACAGTTCCACCGAGATGTCCGCCGTGTCGCGATGCACGGTCGTGGCCAGCAGCGCCCCCGTTTTCGTGCCTTCCTGCGTGTCCAGCGTGCTGCCCACGATGGCGATCAGGATGGATTCGTTGCAGTCGGCGATGAACCGCTGGAACTCCGTCTCGCCCTTCGTCGCGAACTCGATCACCTCCAGCTCCACCGACGCCGGGATCACGATCCCCGTCTCGCCCTTGTACGCTTTGATGATCTCCTGCATCTTGGCGAACAGATCGGCCCGGCCCTCCGGATATTTCGCGATCACCGTGCCGCTGGCGAGCCGCTCGGCGAACACGCATCGGAGTTTCAAACATGTGTCCTTGATCCAGAAATGCCGGTACGCGCTCCGCAGCAGGCTCCAGCCGTGCGGATCCTCGTATCGGGCGAGCGGCGAGAAGATCACGAACTTCTGCGGATCGAGATCCTCGCCCTGGCCGGTCGCGCCCGCGAAATTTTTCAGCCCGACGAGATTGAAATAATCGTCGGTGACCAGCTCGAAGTTTTCCGGATTCTTCGCCTTGAGCGATTTCAGCCCGATCTTCCCCGCCCATTTCCCGTCTGCGATCATCTCGTACACGATCTCGGTGATCGAGTGCCCGCAATCGAAGGCGTCGAGCAAGTCCCACACGTCCTTGCTGAAATGGCCCTGGATGTTCCGCAGGCAGTAATCGACGAACTGTGCCGCCTGCACGTTCTCCGCCGCCGGCTCGTCGTCGAGCGATTCGCGGAACGGCTCCACCGACCAGGGCAGTGCGGCGATCGGACCTTTCACCCGCCGCAACCCG
>DATKYA010000649.1:0-2799 GCA_035528775.1 Planctomycetota bacterium
CTCACGAATCAACCGGAACTGCTGGCGGGCGGCCATCGCGCGTGCCCCGGGTGCGCCGGGCCGACGGCCCTCCGGCAGGTGCTGCTGGCGGCCGGCAAGGATATCGTCGTCGGCTGCGCCACCGGCTGCATGGAAGTATCGACCACGATCTTCCCCTACACCGCGTGGCGGGTGCCGTTCATCCACAGCGCGTTCGAGAATTCTGCCGCCACCATCAGCGGCGTAGAGGCGGCATACAACGCCCTGAAGCGCCGGGGCAAGATCGACAAGGACCTCCGCTTCATCGCCTTCGGCGGCGACGGCGGCACCTACGACATCGGCTTCCAGTCGCTCTCCGGCGCCATGGAGCGCGGCCACCGCATGCTCTACGTCTGCTACGACAACGGCGCCTACATGAACACCGGCATCCAGCGGTCGTCGGCCACTCCCAAGGGAGCATCCACCACCACCGCGCCGGCCGGCAAGAAGAGCTACGGCAAGAAGCAGAACCGGAAGGACCTCACCGCCTGCATGATCGCGCACGACATCCCGTTCGTGGCGCAGGCGTCGGTGCACAACCCCACCGACCTGATGAACAAGGTGCAGACAGCCCTCTCGATCGACGGCCCGACGTTCATCAACGTGCTCGCGCCGTGCCATCGCGGATGGCGGTTCAAGGAGAACGAGTCGATCGACATCGCGAAGGCAGCCGCCGAATGCTGCTACTGGCCGCTGTTCGAAGTGCGAGACCACGTGTGGAAGGTCAATTACAAGCCCAAGGAGAAGATGCCGATGGCCGACTGGATGAAGCGGCAGCGCCGGTTCGAGCACCTCTTCAAGAACCCGGACAACCAGAAGATCATCGACGAGATCCAGGCCGAGATCGACCGCAAGTGGGCCGAGCTCCTGGAGCGCGAAGCTGCCACCAACAAGGCGAAGTGAGCCGGCAGCAATCGATCAAACGACAACGGCCGCCGAGACGCGAGATGCGCCATCGGCGGCCGCTTCAAAACCGGTCGTTTGACCAAGTGGGAATGCCGGTCCGGTGTAGAGACGTGCCGGTGGCACGTCTCAGACGCCCTACCGGGGCGGCTCTACTCCAGCGCTGAACGTTTGCGCATTGACAGGAAGCAGTCCAAGATTTCACTCTCACTCCACGGCGACTGGTTCACTGCCCTGATCACCTCAGATCGCAGCGCGGGGTCCGTTACCCACCTGTCTCCCCGTCCTGCTTCCGGATGGCGCTCTACCAGGACTCCATAGGCATCCTGAACCCGCCGCTTCAACTCTTCGCTGTACGTTCTTGCCATTGCTCGTTTCCTCCATTCGCTTCAGGATCGTCAAGGCTTCCGCCGGCGGATCGTAGTTCAGGAGCACCAGCTCCTTGCCGGCCACCTTTTTTTCCTTCTCGCCTGCCGCCTTCGCTTCGTTGGTCACCGCGTATCGGCCGCAGTATTTCCATTCGAGCGGCACGGGGCGCCACTTGGCGTCGCGGTAGAGGGCATACACGTCGTCGCAGTCGTCGTAGGAGATCATCACTTTGGCGCTGGTGGCGCAGAGCGCGTCGGCCAGGCGCCTGTGGCAGTCCGTGGTGAACGCCTTGTCGTAGAGCTTGTCGCTGAGGCTGCAGCCGCTCTCGCGGATGTAGGGCGGGTCGGCATAGATGAAGGTGTCTTCGTCGGCGTCGACCATGCACTCGGCGAAATCGAGGCAGGTGATCTTCACCCCTTGCAGCTTGAGCGAGAGCTGCTGGAGGTGCGCCAGCTTCTTGTCGAGGTACTGCCATCCGCCTGGATTGCTGAAGTAGAGCCGCGAGCGCCGCCTGGGGTCGAAGACCACCCGCCCGCTCCACACGGTGCGATTGAGGAAGTAGTACTGCACGGCCCGCTCCACGATGTCGCTATCGTCCTGCGATTCCATGAGATCGCGGCGGGCGGCCCAGCGGCCGAACAGCTTGCGGAGGTCTCCCTTCTGTGCGCGGCACCGCTGGGCGAACGGCTCGAAGTGGTCGCGCAGCGCCCGGTAGAACGCGTAGAGGCCCGGGTGGAGATCGTTGATCCAGCTCCGTTCGGCGAGCGGTTTCCAGAAGAAGAACGCGGCCCCGCCGGCGAAGATCTCGCGATACTCGCTATGGGCCGGGGCGAACTTCCCCAGGAGTTTGGCCACGCGGCATTTCCCGCCGGGATAGCGCAGCGGCGACTTCAAGTGCGTGTTTGAATCTGGCATGCGGATTTCTTCCGTCGGATTGAATAGTGAATCTCAATTCGCTGCCCATAGTAGCATGCCGGGTGAGCGGAATCAAGTGCAGTCTCGCCCGGCCATGGCCGAAGATGATGAGATGATGAGAAAGATGCCAGGCCGTCTGCCTTCATCCCTTCATCTCATCATCTCATCATCTTCCCCTCTCCCCGTTTTCCCTTGATCCTCGCCCCGCCGATGGTATACTAATCCGGCAGGAACAAATCCGCCTCCCGTTGAACCATAGTAGGGGCGGACGGCGTCCGCCCGAGGGCACACGCCGTGTGCCCCTACATATGCCGCCTACGTGGGCACGTTTTCCGCACTGAGGAAACCGAGCGAACCAAGGCAATCCGATGATGACGACTGATAATGTCCTCTCACTGATCGGCAACACGCCGCTGTTTCGTTTTCCGGGCACGAGCATCTACGCGAAGGCCGAATGCCTCAACCCCGGGGGCAGCATCAAGGACCGCGTGGCCCTCGCGATGATCGAGGGGGCCGAGCGCCGCGGCCAGCTCACGCCGAAGTCCATCCTCATGGAGCCGACCTCGGGCAACACGGGCATCGGCGTGGCGCTCG
>DATKYA010000650.1:0-8391 GCA_035528775.1 Planctomycetota bacterium
TGCTGTCGGCCTGGCTATACAACTTCATAAACGGCCACGGGCTGGATTGCGCAGGCTCGGGTGCCGCGAGTGCGTCCAGCCCCGCGCGCACGTCCTCTTTGCGCTTCCCGATGAACAGGCAGGAGTCGTTGATCGACACGAACGAGTTGCTCAGGATTGCTGCCAGGGGCCGGGGCGGAGCAGCTTGCCCACCGTTGATGGCATCGAGAATCGCCTTGCCGGGCACGATCGCGGTTCCCCCGTGCTCCTTGACTTTCGCCTCATCCGACAGCGCGCGCAGCGAATGGCTCAGCGCGATCCGGTACAACCGCGGCATCTCCGTGAGCACGAGCGCCGCGAACGCGCTCACGTCCTTCGCCGACCGGCCCGAATACGACCCGACGGCCGTAAGCGTTGGGACCGGGTTCTTGCCCTGCGCCTTGATTTCCTGCAGGAACTGCCGCGCGCTCTCCTCCTTCACCGCGTTGTGCTTCAGGGCGGAATCGGCCGCATAGCTCATCAACTGCCGCAGCGCGGGGTTCTCGGCATCCGCCCGCACCACTACGATCCCCCGCGTCTTCTCCGTAATGAAATCGGTGGGTGGGATGGGCTTCCCCGGCTTCATCAGCACGATGCCCCCCACGATGCACGTGAGGCACGAGCCCGCCAGCAGCACGCCGAGGATCACCAGCACGATCTTCGTGATGCCCCATTTCTGGCGCGGCTTGGGTGCTCCGGGTTGGCCTGCAGGTCCTTGAAGCTGTTCTTCAGACATCCTTGATCCTCTCGTTCGCTCGCTCGAGCTTCTATTCCCAGTCGAACGACTGCTGCATCTCGGCCTGATGCTCTCCGCCGGCGGCGAGCGTGTGCAGCAGTTCCCCGATCGATTTCACGGCGACCGCACCTTCGCGGATAGCGGCCTTGTTGCCGTCGGGAGTTTCACCCGAGAAGACGGCCGCCATCGCCGGAATGCCCAGCCGGCGGGCGATCCGGAAGGTGTGCAGTGCGCCGTCGTCGGCCTGTGCTTCGATGATGAAAATCCGCTCGCTCAGGGCGGCGGTGATGCGGTTGCGGGTGAGGGCGCCCTCGCGTTCCCACGGTGCTTCGGGCGGACGCTCGGAAATCACTACGGCCTGCCGTTCCAGCTTCGCGGCCGGGATATCCACCTGCGGCCGGAAATGCACGATGCCGTCGGGCAGCACGAAGATTGTTCTGCCCCCTGCCTCGAGGGCGCCCAGGTGAGCCGCGCTGTCGATCCCGCGGGCGTTGCCGCTCACGATCGTGCAGCCCCTGCCGGCGAGGGCGCCCGCACTGCGGTAGGCCGTCCGGAAGCCCGTCGCACTCGCGTGCGTGCTCCCGATGATCGCCACCGTCCGGGTATCGGCCGCGGTGAACTCGCCGATCATGTACACCAGCCCCGGCGGCCACTTCAGCTTCAGCAGCGGGGCCGGGAAGCCGGGATCGTCGAACGGCACGATCCTGATCCCGCGCGCCAGCAGCCGGTCCACCAGCTCCCGCGTGTAGTCGATTCGCACCCCGGCAAACACGATGGAATCAAGCAGGGCGGGATCCGCGCCGGGGATCGTCAGCAGGGCGTCGGCCGGCGTGCTCGTCAGCACCGCTCGCGGCGAGCCGAACTTGCGGATCAGCCGGTGGAACCGCGCCGGGCCCACGTGCTGGGCGCTGTGCAGTGCCACCCACCACACGAGGTCTTCGCGGCTTCTCACGCTCGCTGTCATACCCGGGGCGTCCTATTCACCCAGCCTCACGCACGATACGCGAATTCCCTGCTCCTTCCACGATGCCTCCCGTTCGGCGAGCTGAGGGCTGTGCGTGAAGTAGATCACCTGGCGGCCGTCGCGGACGAGGCCGAGCATGGTTGCCACCGCCTGCTCGAACCGGGCGGCATCGAAATTCACGAAGGGATCGTCCAGCAGCACCGGGAGCGACGTGCGCCCGCTCAGTGCCCGTGCGAGTGCGAGCCGCAGCGCGAAATAGAGCTGGTCGATCGTGCCGCGGCTGAGCTTCTCGGCGTCGATCACGCGGCCGTCGCGGTCGCGCACCGCGATCTTCTGCGGCCAGCTCGCCAGAAGGTCGATGGCGGCGTACGCGCCGTCGGTCAGCCGGGCGAAGTGCGTGCTCGCCTCGCCCTGGATCTGCGGCAGATACAGGCTGTGGTGCTCCTGCTCGATCTCGCGCAGCACTTCGCCCGCCAGGCCGCAGGCCGTGACGAGGAAATCGCCGCGCGAAATCTCCGATTCCGTGTACTCCTTCTCGCCCTCAAGCTCGGCGAGCGACATCGTGGCGTGCTCCTCGAGCACTTTCAGCTCGGTGCGGGCGGCGGTGAGCTTGTTGGTGAGCTCGGGGATCTCGAACTCCAGCCGCTCGCGTTCCTTCCGCCACATCTCGTTCTGCTCGGCGGTGGGCTCGAACCCGGGGAAATCATCCTCGAGCTTGGCCATCGCCACCTTGATCTGGAGGGTGAGCGCCCGCTGCTCGCCAACGAGATCGTCAAGCGATTTTCCCCCGCTGTACGCCTCGAGCGAAGCCTCCAACTTGTCCTTGGTGGCCAGCATGCCGCGCAGCCGCTTGGTCCGCTCGGTGAGCTGCAGCAGGTCGTCGCACGACGTCCGCTGGAGGAAGTCGGCCTCCTGCCGGGCGAGATCCATCTGCTCCTTCTCGATCCGCTTCCGCTCGTCGCCGAGGTCGGCGAGTGTGATGCGTGCAGTCACCAGCATCTGGTCGCGCAGCAGCACCCTGTCGAGCCCGAGCACGCCGGCAAGCCGCTCGCTGAGCTTGTCGATGGCGCGGCGCATGTCGCGGAGGTCCGCGATGCGGTCACGCAGCTCGGCGATATTCTGGCAGCCGTACGACTCGGCGAGGAGCCGGCCTTCCTTCTCGGCCTGCTCCTTCTCGGCGAGGGCGTTGTCGCGGTCTTTCACGCATTGCTCGCGCTCGCGCCGCAGCGACTTCAGGTCGTTCTGGTTGGACCGATATTCCTCGATGAACGTCCGCACGCGTTCTTCAGGCACGCCGATGCGAGCCACGAACTCGTCGATCGCCGCAGCGACCTCGTCCCACAGCTTCTCGGCGTCCTCGCTTTCCGCCAGCAGCCGGCGGTGATCGGCCCGCCACTGCTCGCGGCGAATCCGCCGCTTGATCTTCCACACGCCCCACCAGACGGCCATCCCCGCGAATAGCGCGCCCATCACGATCTTGACTGCCAGGCTCTCGGAGATGACCCCGGCGATCAGCGGCACGATGATCACCAGCACCAGCGGCACCTCGATCCACAGCTTGCCTAGCGTGGGCGGAAACCGCTTCGCTTCGTGGCGCGCCTGGTTTGCCTTCGCCCGCTCGAGCATTCGCTGCTGCTCGTCGCGGTGAAGCTCCAGCCGCTGCCATTCCGACTGCAGCTGCCACGCGTCCCCCAGGTCGGGATACTTGCGGGCAAACTGCTCCAACCCCCACACGCTGTGCTCGACGTGCTCCAGGCGGTCGCCTTGCGACTGCACGTGCTCTTCGGCGGTCTTGAGCTTCTCGACTACTTCGCGCCGGCGCGCGTCGATCTTGTCGATGTCTTCCGTGGCGAGCTTGCCGGCCTCGCCCACGTGCTGCTCGATGACGGCGATCTCGTCGGACAGTTCTTCGGCGGCCTTCAGGCGCTTCTGCATCGTGGCGATGCGATCGGCGCAAGCGGCGGCTTTCGCACCAAGCTCGGCACGATTCCGCTCCAGCTCCACACGAGCAGCATCGAGCTGATCGGGATCGAACAATGTGATCGGCCCCAGGTCGTCGAGCGCCTCCTCCAGCTCCTTCAGCCGCTTCTGACAGTCGTCGATGTTGCGGATGCGGTCCTCCAGGCTGTTGAACCGCCGGCGGTCGGCGTCCAGCCTGTCTTCCACCCGCTTCTTCGCTTCGCTCTTCTCGATGAACTGGCCCAATTCCTGCAGGCGGGCCTTCTTGACGGGCAGGCGCTGCTCCAGGCTCTCGATGCGTTCCGCGAGGTCCTTGCGGCGCTGCTCCTCCCGGCGGACCGTTTCCATGTCCTTGAGGAGGCTCTCCAGCCGCTCGGTGAGCTGATCGAGCCGCCCCGGCGATTCGCTCTTCACCTTGCGCAGCGGTTTCCGCACGTGCTTGTCGAGGTACTCGATCGCGTCCGAAGCGGAAACCGACTCCGGCCCGGCAAACACCGACTCGATGTTGTCCGCGATCCGCTTCATGTCGGCCGCCTGGGCGAGGTCGGCCTGGCAAATCGACACCGTGCGGCTGAAAACGTACGCGTCTTCGATTCCCATCTGCTCGGCGATGATGCGGTCCACTTCATCGCGGTTTTCGCTCACGAGCGACGGTTCCGCCGCGGCGTCGGCGGCGAGCGAGAACAGCTCCACCTTGCCCGTGGAGATGTCGCGCCGCAGCAGGAATCGCTGCGGAGCCGGCTTGCCCGGCGGGCCGTCGACGCTGTAGTCCATCTCGATCAAGCATTCGCCGGCATGGCCCCACGTGCGGGCGTCGTCGCGCGTGTGCAGCAGGTTCCAGTCGCTCTTGCGGCTCAGGCCATACAGCGCGGTGACAAGCGCCTGGTGCAGCGTACTCTTACCGGCTTCGTTCGGCCCGTAGAACATGTTCAGCCCCGGCCCGAAGTCGATTTGCGACCGCCGGTATTTCTTGAAGCCGACCAGTTTGATCGAATGGAATCGCATGAATCAGTCCGAATTACGGATGGTGCCGTTTCTTCTCATTCCTTCAGGAACGCCCGAATCCCGAGCTCGAGGGCCTTCGACAGCAGCGGCTGGTGATCTTCCGGCGCGTTCTGCATCCGCGCGTTCACTTTCTCGACGAATCGCTTCAGATAGATATTGTCGGCAGGAACGTCCGCCACGTTGCTGAAGCTGCTCTCGACAGCCAGGAACGCAGCCATGTCGGACAGCTCGTCCCGTAATCTCTCGGCGGCGGCGATCACCTCGGTCGCCGGCCTGCCCGTGAGCCTGATCCGCACGTACGCCGAACGCTCCAGCAGCCTCTCCACCCGCTGCCGAAGCGACTGGCAGCTCTCCGCCGTGCAATCGATCTCCTCCATCACGTGCGAGACCACATTGATCTGGTGCGCATGCACGTCAACGCGGCCCTCGCCGTCGACGGTGCCCACCATCACGTAGCGCGGGCCGAGGTCGTTTTTCGAGAATCCCACGGCATCCGGCGTGCCCGGGTAGGCCGACCGGCTGTCGACCTGCCGGCTCGCGTGATAGTGCCCGAGGGCGATGTAGCTGAACGGCAGCCGCCTGATGTCGTCGGTGCTGAACGGATGGCAGTCTGCCGATTCGCCGCCGAAATTCAGCCAACTTCCGTGGTGCAGGAGGATCGACGGCCCCGCCGCCACCGACGCGTCGAACGCGGCGAGCTGGTTCTTCGAATAGTTTGACGGATCGGGCGCAATCGCGCACACGTTGAGCCGCAGCCCGCGGAGCACCTCGCACTCGAATCGCGGCTGGGTGAACAGCCGCACGTTCGGGAAGGCCGCTCGCGACCAGAAATTCCGCTCGCGCCACGGGTCGTGGTTACCCGGGATCATGAACACCCGCACGCCCTCCCGGCCCAGGCGCTCGAGCTGCGTCCTCACGAACGTCACGTCGCGGAGGCTGGGATGATCCGAATCGAACAGGTCGCCGGCGATCAGCAGCAGGTCGGCCTTCTCCGGCGCCCCCACTGCCAGATCGACGATCCGCCCGAGCGTCTCGCGCTGGTCCGCGCGGCGTCGGTCCGCCGCCTGCCGCGGCAGCATGCTGTACGGAGCACCCAGATGCAGATCTGAACAATGGACGAATCGGACCTTCATGCGCCGCGGCCTCTGGATCAGTTCATCGGTTGACCAGTTAGCCAGTTGACCAGTTGGCCAGTTCATCGGATACAAACACGTGGATGAGATTATAGCACAACGAAAGGTGAGAGTCAACACCAACAAAAAAACCGCCATCAGCGAGAGGCGTCTCGCGTGAAGGCGGTCAGATGGTTGGTACGCCTGGCAGGACTCGAACCTGCACTTTTCGGCTCCGGAGGCCGACGCTTTATCCAATTAAGCTACAGGCGCACAGTATCGAACCATTATCATTGTAGCACCGAACGCCTGCCGATGCAAGGGGAAATTCCGCGCCGGCGAATTGTCCGGAAACCGGGATCAGCGAAGATCCAGCCCTCGTCCGTCTCACCGCTCGTCCAGCGGCGTGTACGGGAGGTTCATCGGGCCGACGTACACCGCGCGCGGGCGGAAAATCCTGTTGTTCTGCAGGTATTCCAGCACGCGAGCGGTCCAGCCTGCCACGCGGCTCACCGCGAAGACCGGCGTGAAAATCTCGCGGTCGATCCCCAGCGACCGATACACCAGCCCCGAATAGAAATCGACATTCGGGAAGATCTTCTTCTCCACGCCGAGCGTGGCCACCACCTCTTTCTCCAGAGCCTCGGCGGTGGCAAACAGCGGCTGGATCTCGGGCGACTTCGCGGCAAGGTACTTCGCGAGAGGCCCGAGAATCCGCGCCCGGGGATCGTACGTCTTGTAGACGCGGTGGCCAAACCCCATGATCTTTCGCTTTTCCTCCCGTGCCTGGCGGAACCACGCGGGGACGTTTTCCGGGCCGCCGATGCTCTCCAGCGTGCGGACGACCTGCTCGTTCGCTCCGCCGTGCAGCGGGCCGTTCAGCGCCGCGATGCCCGCGCCCACCGAGAAGTAGATGTCTGACAGCGTCGACGCGACCACGATGCTGGCAAACGTGCTGGCGTTCATCCCGTGGTCGGCGTGGAGGATCAGGGCAACGTCCATCACTCGTTCCTCAACCGGCGTAGCGCGACGGCCGGTGATCATGTACAGGAAGTTGGCGGCGTGGCCGAGCTCGGGATCAGGCTCGATGGGCAGTCGCCCCCTCCGCAGCCTTGCAATAGCCGCCGCGATCGTGCCCACGCCGGCGATCAGCCGATAGCAGGAGGGGAGCCCCGCCGCGTCCGCCGTGCCCGTGTTGAGCTCCGGGGCCGCGGTGAATTCGAAGGCAGCCCGTTCGCTGCCGCGCGGCTGCGTTTCCATCGCGATCGAGTCTTCGTCCGAGCTGATGGCGCTATCGATGCTCGGCTTGGCGACGTCGCGGTCGCGCAGCGTCTGCTTCTGCCGCATCAGCAGCGTGCCCAGCCGCAGCGCCGCCATCGTGTTCAGCTCTTCGACCGGGAAGCTCATCAGCAGCCGCATCGTCTTGGGCAGATACCGGTATTCGGCCAGCTCCCGCTTCAGGTTCAGCAGCTCAGCGGGGCGCGGCAGCCGCCCGTGCAGCAACAGGTAGCATACCTCCTCGAAGGTGGAATAGGCGCACAGGTCGAACAGGTCGTACCCGCGGTAGATCAGCCAGCCCTTCGAGCCGTTCACGTAGCCCACGCTGCTCTCGCAGGCGATGGCGCCTTCAAGCCCCGGGCCGACCGCGCACTGTATCGGCCAGCAGACCGGCTTCGTGTAGCCGGGCTCCGGTTCGTTGGACGTTTCCGCGCGAGCCTTCTGCGCGGCGGCGAGAATCAGCTCGGTGATTTCGTGCGTTTGCTGCTGCATGGCGTCTCTCCTTTCTGACTGCGATCTGGTGTGCGCGGGGCAACGCTGCCGGACGGCACCGTGCGATCCGGCGGAGATCGTTTCCTCGCGATGAAGAACGGGTAGTACTGCTTCGAGATGGCGAAGGCGCTGCACGGGCAAGGGCTCGGCCCTCGCCTCGCGTCAATGCAGGCGAAGCGTCCCGACAAGCTCCGAAATCCGTGCGATGCCGTTCTGCTGCAGGTAGCTTTCGATCCCGGTGAGGATGCTGCGGCAAACGGATGGATCCCAGAACAATGCCGTGCCGACGGAGAACGCCGAAGCACCGGCAATGATGAATTCGAGGGCGTCGTTGGCGGAGGCGATGCCTCCCATGCCGATCAGCGGCACGCCCTTCTTGCGCGCCACCTGGTAGACCTGGTGCACCATCCAGATGGCCACCGGCTTGATGGCAGGCCCCGACAGGCCGCCGGTATTGCCGCCGAGCACCGGCCGCCGCGTCTTCGTGTCGATCACCATGCCTTTCAGCGTGTTGATCAGCGACAATGCGTCGGCGCCGGCCTCGATGCAGGCTTCGGCGATGGTCGTGATCCTGCCGACGTTCGGCGTCAGCTTGGCGATCAGCGGCTTCGACCACACCTCGCGGACCGCTCCGATCACGTCGGCGGCGGCTGCCGGATCGGTGCCGAACTCCGCCCCCCCGTGATACACGTTCGGGCACGAGATGTTCACCTCGATCGCCGAAAGCTCGGGGGCGTCGCTCAGCCGCCGGGCAACCTCGCGATACTCCTCGATCGTGCTGCCGGCGATGTTGGCGATGAACCTTGTGTCAAACCGCCGCAGCCGGG
>DATKYA010000651.1:0-2628 GCA_035528775.1 Planctomycetota bacterium
CAACGGCGCCGGCAAGACCACCACCATCAAGATGATCTCCACGCTGCTGGAGCCGACCGCCGGCCGCATCTTCGTCAACGGCGTCGCCGTCTCCGAATACCCCGAGCAGGTCCGACAGGTGCTCGGCTACATGGCCGACGACTTCGGCGTGTACGACGGCATCCAGGTGGACGAGTACCTGGAGTTCTTCGCGGCGGCATATCGGATTCCGCCGACCAAGCGCAAGGCCGTCTGCCGCGACGTCATGGAGCTGACCGATCTCGGCGGCCTGCGCACCAAGATGGTCTCCGACCTCTCCAAGGGGATGAAGCAGCGGCTGTGCCTGGCACGGGCGCTCGTTCACGACCCCAAGGTGCTCGTGCTCGACGAACCCGCCGCCGGCCTCGATCCCCGGGCACGCCTCGAGTTCCGAGAGCTTGTCAAGGAACTCCACGCCATGGGCAAGACCATCTTCATCTCGTCGCACATCCTCTCCGAACTGTCCGACGTCTGCACCACCATCGGCATCATCGAGCACGGCAGGCTGCTCGTGTGGGGCAAGATCAGCGACATCATGCAGAGCGTGAAGCAGGGCAACGAGCTTGTCATCACGCTTGGCGGCGAAGTCGACAAGGCCGCGATGATCTGTCAGCAGCACGAGGGCGTGCAGCAGGTGAAGTGCGACGGCAAGGTGATGCGGGTGACGTTCTCCGGCGACAGCACGCACGTGCCCGCACTGGTGAAACTACTGGTCATGCAGGACGTGCCTGTGCTGGCGTTCCACGAGGAAAAGCAGGATCTCGAGAAGTTGTTCATGCAGATCACCCGCGGCGACGTCGCGTAGGGGCGCCCGGCGGACGTCGCGTCCGCACCCGAGATCCTCAAGGGAATCGCCCGCCCAAATCGCCCGCCCACATGAGGGACCTGACAATTATGAGAATCACCGGACCGATCAAGACTCTCATCCAGAACCCGATCCTCGAGAAGGAGGTGCTCGGCACCGGCCGCACGCTGAAGTTCTTCCTCTTCATCGTCGGCTTCGTGCTGCTGGCGTGCATTCCACTCCTGATCGTGGCAGCCGAGCATCGTTCCTACGGGTCGAACACCGGCTATGAGCTGTTCGAGGTGATCTTCTGGGTGCAGTCGGCGTGCATCGCACTGGCGATCCCGGCCTACGCGAGCACAGCCATCGCGGGCGAACGGCAGCACCGCACCTACGACCTGCTCCGCATCACGATCCTCAAGCCGTGGGAGATCGTCTGGGGCAAGTTCCTCGCCATCCTGTCGTACATCGTCATCTTCCTGCTGGCGTTCCTGCCGCTGGTAGCGATCTGCTTCCTGTATGGCGGCACCGACCCGAAGCTGGTCGCCACGTGCTACGCCTATCTGCTCCTCGGGGCGGCCACCGCGATCATGTTCTGCCTGATGGTGTCGGCCGGCTCCATGAATCCCATCAAGTCGATCCTCGTCGGCTACGCCTTCATGATCGTGTACGCGTGGGTTTGGGGGCTGTTCGCGGTGGGATTCCTCAGCCAATGGACGGGCCGAGGCTTCCGTGGAGGCGCCGGCCAGCTTTCACTGCTCGGCATCGAGACCATTTCCGCATACACGTCGTACGCATTCCTGCTCAGCCTCTTCTACATCGCAGCCACCGCGCTGATCAAGCCGTCGTCGTGGAACAAGACCACCGCCCTGCGCGTGTGGTACGTGGTCTTCACGCTGGTCTCGATGGTGTTCTTCTTCATCATCGTGGGCACGAACATCGACACGGAGGAGATGGCGGCCTACATGCTCCCATTCGTGGGCATTCCGGGAATCTTCGCCGCGGTCGGGTTCTGCTCGGAGCCGCAAACCGTCCATCCACGCCTCCAGGAGAAGGCCAAACAGGCATCGCCCCTCTTCCAGCCGTTTCTGCCGGGCGGGATCGGCTCCCGTTTCTTCGTCCACGTCGTCGTCGTCATCGCACTAGCGCTGTCCATGGCCGTGGCATCGATCATCTCGACGGCAAACTTCTTCGAGGACACGTTCTGGCTTGCGGTGGGGATCTTCATCTACCTTGCGTTTTGTTGTTCTGTTTCGCGGACGGTTCGCACGTTCTGGGATTCCGCCCGCTCGCGAATCATCGCGCTGCTGATCCTGGCGAGCTTGATGCTCCTCCCGCTTCTGTCGCTGCTGTTCGACGAGCACTATTCGCACGCGCCGGCGATTGCGTGGATCGATCCGTTTGTGGCGTTCGCCGAGTTCATCGACAGTCCCGGGCGCACCTCCGAAATCCTCGGCCGGCAGGTGTTCCTGTGGTTTCACGTCATCGGCATCGTAGTGATGGTTGCGGTACGCCGGGCACGGTTGACGAAGATCGGTTCACCCGCCCAAGCAAACGAGGCGCCCAGCCAGACGTGATGGCCGTTGGCGTCCCCGGCGCCGTGGAGCACTACTGCACCAATGGACGATCAGCCCGTACCGGTCAGCCCGGTTCAGCCCGAGAACGCGGGGCAGGCAACTCGCAGACTCGACCTGCCCCCACCGCCGGCCCTCCCGCCGCCAGCGCCGTCTCCCCCACTGCCTCTTGCGCGTCGCTTCTACGTTCACCGCGATCCGTTCATAAACTCAATCCTCACCAACGCCGTGATGCTCAAGGAGCTGCGCGGG
>DATKYA010000652.1:0-14846 GCA_035528775.1 Planctomycetota bacterium
GCAACCAGGTTTCAAGTTCGGCATACGATGAAAGGAGACTTTCGAATGTCATATGCTCGTCCCAATGCGAGTGCGGCGACTCTGACGAAGAACCGCGTCGCGCCCAGCCCGCTGTCGGGCATCTGCGTAACGTGCCTCGACGGCTGCCCCGGCCCGTGCGAGGTTGGCAGGTCGGCCCTCCGCGGCCGCGAGGTCCTCTATCCCCAGCCGTTCTCGAAGGTGACTGCCGGCTCCGAGAAGGACTACCCGGTCGATTTCAGCCACTTCAACATCAACGGCACGGCTGTCGGCGCAGTCGGCGTGGCAGCCAATTCGGATGAAGCCACATTTCCGAGCGTGAAGATCGGCACGGCCGTCGGCGCCAAGGGCACCCTGAAGCTCGACGTGCCGTTCTTCACCGGCGCCCTCGGCTCGACCGAGATCGCCCGCGTGAACTGGGAAGGCACGGCCATCGGAGCCGCTCTGTGCGGCACGCTCGTCGTCATCGGCGAGAACGTGTGCGGAATGGACTCCGAGAGCAAGATCGAGAATGACCGCGTGGTAGAGTCGCCCGAGCTTCGCCGCCGAGTGAAGGTATTCAACGACTGGTCGCACGGCGCCGGCGGCATCGTCGTGCAGTACAACGTCGAAGACGGCCGGCTCGGCGTGCCCGAGTACGCGGTCGACAAGCTCGGCGTTTCGATCATCGAGCCGAAGTGGGGCCAGGGTGCGAAGGACATCGGCGGTGAGGTGAAGCTGCCGTCGCTCGAGCGTGCGTTGCAGCTTCGGCGCCGCGGCTACATGGTGTTCCCCGATCCCGAGCTTCCCGAAGTGCAGGCCGCATTCAAGGCCGGAGCGTTCAAGGAGTTCGAGCGCCATTCCCGCCTGGGCATGGTGGATGAAGATGGCTTCTGCAAGGAAGTCCAGCGGCTGCGCAAGCTGGGCGCGAAGTACGTGACGCTGAAGACCGGCGCCTATCGCCCGGCCGACCTCGCCCGCGCGGTCAAGTTCTCGTCGGAAGCCGGCATCGACCTGCTGACCGTCGACGGCGCCGGCGGCGGAACCGGCATGAGCCCCTGGCGCATGATGAACGAATGGGGCATCCCCGTCGTCAACATCGAGTGCATGACCTACAACTTCTGCAAGAAGCTGGCCGACAAGGGGAAGTACGTGCCGCCCATCGCCATCGCGGGCGGTTTCGCTCTCGAAGACCAGATCTTCAAGGGCATCGCACTGGCCGCGCCGTTTGTGAAGGCCGTCTGCATGGGCCGCTCCACCATGACCGCCGCCATGGTCGGCAAGACCATCGGCAAGATGCTCAAGGACGGCAAGGCTCCCAGCGACATCAAGAAGTTCGGCGATAGCGTCGATCAGGTGTTTGTGAACGCCCTGAAGCTGAAGGAGACGATGAAAAAGGACGTTCCGCCGGCCGCCATCGGCCTCTACAGCTACTACGACCGCCTGGGCATCGGCCTGAAGCAGTTGATGGCCGGCGCCCGCAAGTTCGCCCTCTCCTACGTCACCCGCGACGACATCTTCGCCCTCACCAGGGAAGCGTCGGACATCTCCGGCATCCCCTACGTGATGGACGTCGACGCCGAGGAGTGCGAGCGGATCCTCAACGGCAAGTCCTGCAGCAAGTAGTTCGAGCACTACCTGCTCATATAACGAAGAAGGGCGACCGGCCGGTCGCCCTTCTCGGCTAATGAAGAATGAAGAATGAGGAGCGACTACGCGCTTTCATCGCCTTCTTCTTCATTCCTCACTTCCCTTACAACCACTGTTTCCTCCTGAAGAACAGCAGCATCACCGCCGCCACCGCCAGCATCAGCGCCAGGGCGAATGGATACCCGTATGCCCAGTTCAGCTCCGGCATGTGCTGGAAGTTCATCCCGTAGATCCCCGCGATGAACGTCAGGGGCATGAAGATCGTTGCGATGACCGTGAGCAGCTTCATCACCTGGTTCATCCGGAGGCTGATGCTGCTCATGTAGGTCTCCATCATGCCCGACATCAACTCGCGGTAGGTTTCGATCACGTCGAGTACCTGGATGATGTGGTCGTAGCAGTCCTTGAGGTAAAGCCTGCATTCATCGGTGATGAGCGGCGTTTCGTGGCGGAGGAGCGCGTTGACGAGGTCGCGCTCAGGCCACGTGATCCGGCGGCAGGCGGCGAGCGTGTTCTTCAGCCTGTAGATGCGCTGCGTGGTTTCGCGCGACGGATTGTTGACGACCTCATTCTCAAGTGCTTCGTACTCGTCGTTGAAATGCTCCAGGGCGGGGAAGTAGCCGTCGATGATCGCGTCCACGAGGGCGTACGCCAGGAAGTCGGCCTTGTGCTTGCGGAGCAGCGAGCCGTCGCGGCGGATACGGTTGCGTACGGGGTCGAATACGTCACCGGGCTTCTCTTGCAGCGTGATCACGAAGTCCTTGCCCAGGAAGATGCTCACCTGCTCGCCCTCCGGCGACTCCGGCGTGATCATCTGTGTGACAATGTAGACGTTGGACTGGTAGAATTCCACCTTGGGCCGCTGCGGCACGTGAATGCAGTCTTCCAGGGCCAGCGGGTGCAGCCCGAAGATCTTGCCCAGGTGCGCCACCAGGTCTACGTCTGAGATGCCGTCGACGTTGATCCACGATACGCTGTCAGATTCCTTGAACGGCCGGCATTCCTCCACCGTCTTCAGGCATCCCTCGGTGACCGCATCTTCGGTGTAGTCCACCACGGTCACGGGCACGTGCGCGGCCAGGCGGCCAGTGGTTTTGGCAACGAGGCCGGGAGATGTTCCCGGCTTGCTGTGCTTCTTCAGTCTCATAGACGGCACGCCGGATTAAGGGCGATGTAGAGACGCCCCGGTGGGGCGTCTACAAGACGTGCCACCGGCACGTCTCTACTTCTGCCGCGGAATATAAGCTCGCCACGCGGCGTTGGCGGCATCTAAGGTGCTAGCGAAAGCCGAGCTGAAGGCTGCCTGTTGATCCTGGCCCTGCTTCATCAGCTTCACCCACTGAACGAATGCGGCGCGGTCCTTCGCCATCAGGCAGTTCACCGCGCTCCACGACGCCGCATACGGCAGGAGGTCGGATGGCGTGAATTTCATCTGTGACAGCTCGGCCAGCGACATCAGCGTGTTGTCGTCGAGGGCCTTGCGGACGATCTTCAGCGATGCTTTCCGGCGCGAACCGCTCGTCTTGTAGGAGAATTCGAAATCCTGCGCCACGCCCTCATGCACCCAACATGGGAGCTGGCCCTCGGCATAGAACAACGCCAGGTAGACGTGCGTCAGCTCGTGGATGATCACGCGGCTGATCTCATCTTCATCGCGCGAATCAGTAAACAGCACAACGCGGGGACGGTCGGCCGACGGGCTGGAATACCCGCCCGATGCGGCAACGTCGGGCTTGCCGTCCACATTCTTCGCGAACTTCTCGAACGACTCTCGCGAGTCGAACAGGTACACCTCGCACGTCTCCCGCCACATCTGCTCGCCTTGGCCGATGCCGAAGGTGTCGTTGAATCGCCCGGCGTATTTCTCGATGAGGAGCGCGTAGCGGTGCGACTGACGGTGGGGGACGTCGGTGAGGATCCGGAAGCGCGGCGTCTCCACGCGGCGGAGGCTGGTGCCCAGGATGGAGTTCACTCGGGCAAGATCTGCTGCGGCTCCGGCAACGTCAGCCGGGGCGGGCCCGCTGCCGTCGGCCAGCAGCCAGCCCGAGCCGCCGCAGAGCTTGCACGGTGATTTTGCGGCGCACTCGCTGCACCAGAATCCCTGCTTCGCACGGCATTCGGGGCACGCTTTCACGACCGGGGTGCCGGCTTGCACCGGGCAATCCCCGTGCTCGTCCTGTCCGGCGGCACCCACACAGGAGAAAAGTGCAATGCCCGCCAGAATAAGCCATCCTCGCGCTTTGGTCATTGCCGGGCTCCAGGAACGGGCTACGGGCTGCAGGCTACAGGGTCGGAGAGCCGGCGGGTCCTGAACGCACGCGAGGGCGAACACGATGGTTCGCCCCTACCGGCGATTAAGCGTGTTGCGGACATTCGTACGAGGGTGAATCATCGTGTTCGCTGTCGCCCAAATTCCCGTGCAGTCTCCACTAGCCCGTAGGGGCGAACCATCGTGTTCGCCCTTGGCCGAATGTCCAGACCGCTAGTATCTCACGCCATTGGGGTTTGAACCGCTTCTTCCAGACGGCTTTCGACGCTGGATGCATGCCTCAAACCGCCAGCGACGCAAACCTTCTTGGTCTGTAGCCTGCAGCCGGTAGCCTGCAGCGCCGCTTCGTTCATCGTTCATCGTTCTCTACGTCCACCTTTCCGCCGGCCAGTTTGCGGAGCTGGCCGAGATGCCGCGGCGGAATGGCAGCGGACAGGCGGACGGCATCGCCTGCATATTCGCGAGCGGTCACGCGGCCGTGCTCCGCGAGGTACGCGAAGAGCCTGCCGTTGCCGCAGTGCGTCTCGAGGTGGACCAGCACGTCGCGATCGGCAGCGCTCTGCGCCACCATTGCCGTCAGCTCGTCGAGCCCCTGGCCGGACCGTGCCGACACCTCGATGCTCGCGGGGTAGTCCATCCGCAGCCGCGTCACGCACGAGTGCTCGATCACCGCGTCGATCTTGTTGAACACGACCACGCACGGCTTCCCGGAGCACCCGATCTCGCTGAGGACCGCCTCGACGGCCTTGATCTGCGATTCGCACTCCGGGTGGGATGCATCCACCACGTGCAGCAGCAGGTCGGCCTGGGTGGCTTCTTCCAGTGTGGCGTGAAACGACGCCACCAGGTGGTGCGGAAGATGCCGAATGAACCCTACCGTGTCGCTCAGCAGTGCCTTGCGGTGGGCGCCGATCGGCCAGGCTCGCGTGCACGTGTCGAGCGTGGCAAAGAGCTTGTCTTCCACCAGCACGCCGGCGCCGGTAAGCGCGTTCATCAGGGTGGACTTCCCGGCGTTGGTGTAGCCGACGAGTGAGACGGTGAACTCGCCGCTGCGGGATCGCACCTCGCGGGCCTTGCGGTCGATGATCTGGCTGATCTCCTTGCGAAGCTGAACGGCTCGCCTGCGGGCGAGCCGGCGGTCTGTTTCGAGCTGGCGTTCGCCCGGCCCGCGAGTGCCGATGCCGCCTTCGATGTTGCCAAGGTGCGACCACATCCGCTGCAATCGGGGCATGGTGTATTCGAGCTGGGCAAGCTCCACCTGCAGGCGCGCCTGGTGCGTGCGGGCGTGGGAGGCGAAGATGTCGAGAATCAACTCGCTGCGGTCGAGCACCTTGCGGCCGATCAGCCGCTCGAGGTTGCGGATCTGCGCCGGCGTGAGGTCGTTGTCGAAGATCACGGAATCGGCGTCGAGCTCGTCAACCATGGCGGCGAGCATTTCAGCCTTGCCCCTGCCGATGCAGTAGGCGGGCTCGATGGTGCGGGTCTTCTGGTCGAGTTTTCCCACGACGCGCGCCCCGGCGGTCTCGGCAAGCTGCTCGAGCTCGCTGAGGGGCTCGTCGTGGTCGTGCTGCATATCGGGCAGAACGGCGCCCGACAGCACCACGCGTTCCAGGCGTACCGAAAGCTCGGAACGCAGCGGTTCGGCAGGCCTGGTGTCTATCATTTTCCGGTCGTCCGTCAGTTGCTTCTTCGTGGTCGCGTCAATTCTCCTTTCTCGTGTGGAAAAAACGGGCACATCTGAGCCGCAAACCAGCTTCCGGCGCAGCTAAGCCTTCTACTATATTATACTGCAATCGAGGCGGATGTCAAATGATGAAGGGATTATTGCTTGCATCCCAGGTGCGCTTGCCGGCGGTGGCAGGCGGCCGCGAGTTCTTTTTCGTTTGAATTTTCCACGCGAAAATAGTACCATGAGTTCCGGTACGGGCACGAAATCCCGCTCGGTTGTCTTGCATGAAAATCACCATCCACACCAAGGTGGCCCTGGTTTTGATCCTCGCAAGTGTGATCCCGCTGGCAATAGCAGTAGCACTTGCGTATCATCACAGGGCTGCCGATGCTCGCATTCTGGCCGACCGCGACGTCCGCCAGCGGGCAATGGATTGTGCCGCGGATATCGGGCGGGAGCTGCAGGCACTGAGCGGTCAGGCGGGCCGGCTTGCGGCGGACCCGGCGGTTGCACATTTGCTTCAAGAGCACGCCACACAGCAGGATCATGCCGAGAATGAGAATGCCGTCTGGCCGGCACATGACGAAGGCGGCCAGTGGCTGCAGTCGCTGATGCAGAATGAGGCCAGTCTGCACGTGCAGGCGCACAACGCGGCGTTCCGCGAATTCCTGGTCTGCGATCCATCGGGCAGGCCGATGGCGGCAGCCGGCAAGCCGGAAGCCGTGGAGCCTTCCGCCTGGATCAAAGCCAGCCGGGCGAGCGATGCCACCGATCCGGCAATCCTCGCCGATGCCGGCCAGCTTGGTGCGTTCCGGCTGAGCATCTGCATACGCATCCTGGGTGAAGAAGGCAAAGTGCTCGGTTTCGCTCGGGGGGTGGTCGATATCGAACGCCTGCTCAACGCCTGCGGCGATGAAGCGCGGACGGAGGCCGGCGGCTCGGTCGATATCGTCTATGCGTCCAGCGTGGTGGCGTCCAGCGATCCGCTGCGGATGGGGTTTGCCGTGGACGTGGATACGGCGGTGCAGGGCCTGGCAGACGGCATGATCACCCGCGTGAGCAGGGTCGAGCTGCCGGTCGGCCGCGACCACCTCTACGTGCTGGCACGCAAGGGCGTAGCCGCCGGCCTTGCCACATTCGGCGCCGAGGTCGACAGGCTCGTGTTGCTGAGCGGGGTGAGCATCCTCGTTTTCTTCCTGATCGGCTTGTACATTTCGCATCAGCACATCGTGGTGCCAATCAGGCGGCTCACGAAGGGAGCACGGATCCTGGCGAGCGGCGACCTCTCGCACCGGATCACCCCGCACCGCGGCGGCCCGGGCGGGCAGAGCAGCTTCGCCAAGGATGAGCTTGATGATCTCGCGCACGAGTTCAACCAAATGGCCGACGCATTGATGAAGAGCCACGATGGCCTTGAGGAAATGGTGAGCCGGCGAACGAACGAACTCGCCGGGGAGAACCGCCGCGCGCTCGAGGCACGGGGCAAGCTCGAGGACGTCCTCGCCAAGCTCCGCGAGACGCAGGCCAACCTCATCCAGACCGAGAAGCTCGCATCGCTCGGCCAACTTGTGGCCGGCGTGGCTCACGAGATCAACAACCCGCTCTCGTTCGTCATCAACAACCTGTCGGTCATCGAGCGCGACTACCGCATCATCCTGCGGCTGCTGCTGGAATACCGCAAACTCAGGGCATCCGGCGAGATCAGTCAGGCGGTGCTCGACAAGTTGGCGGCGCGGGAAGACGAGATCGACGTCGAGTACCTCGACGCCAGCGCCGACCGGATATTCTCCAGCACGGTGAACGGCCTGAACCGCGTGAAGACCATCATTCTCGACCTGAAGGATTTCTCGCGGCCCGATTCGCATGAGCCGGAGGACGTCGACATCCAACAGGCCCTCGATACCACACTCGAGCTTGTCGGCTATCACCTCCTGTCGAAGGGCATCCACGTGGTCCGCGAGTACGGCAGCGTCGGCCCTGTCCGCTGCTATTCGGGCAGGCTCAACCAGGTGTTCGTCAACCTGATCGTCAACGCCATCCAGGCGATCGACAAGGGGGGCACAATCAGCCTGCGGACGTCAGAGCGCGAGGGCCGCGTGTTCATCCAGGTGAGCGACACCGGCTGCGGGATCGCTCCGGAGCACATCAGCAAGATCTTCGATCCCTTCTTTACCACCAAGAAACCAGGCCAAGGCACCGGCCTGGGGCTGAGCGTGAGCTACGGCATCGTGAGGGAGCACGGCGGCACCATCGAGCTGCAGAGCCGCCCGGGAGAAGGTACCGTCTTCACGATCGGCCTGCCGCGCACGTTCGGGGAGGCATCTGCATGACAGCCAAGGAAAAACGGCCCCTGCTGGTCGTTGACGACGAGATCAACATCCTCCACTCGCTCTACGATCTCTTCCGGCTCGACTACAAGGTCTACACCGCGCGCAGCGGCCCCGAAGGCCTGCGAATTCTCGAAGAGAACGACGTGCACGTGGTCATGGCAGACCAGCGCATGCCCGAGATGACCGGCGTTGAATTCCTCGCGAAGGTGAAGGAGCTCTACCCCGACATCGTCCGCCTGGTCTTCACCGGCTATGCCGATGTCCGGGCTGTCGTCGACGCCATTAACCAGGGCAACGTGTTCCGTTACATCAGCAAGCCGTGGGAGCCGGAAGAGCTGAACTCGATCGTGGCCCAGGCGATGGAGCAACACCAGTTGCTGGTGGACCGCCGCCGGCTGATGCAGGAGTTGAAGGACGCGAACGAATCGCTGGTGCGAGCCAACGATGATCTGCAGCGGGTTAACCAGGAGCTACGCGAGCTTGACCGCCTGAAATCGGTGTTCATCGATATCGCCAGCCATGAGCTGCGCACGCCGGTCTTCGTGATTTCGGGTTTTGCACGGCTGCTCGCCCGCCACCAGGAGAAGCCGTCGAAGGAGCTTCGCTCCATCCTCGAGAGCGCCGATCGCCTCGGCTCGATCGTCGTCAACATGGCGAAGCTGATGGAAGCCAAGGATTGGGAGCACGTGATCGAACGCCGGAATGTGCCGGTGGAGGAGATCATCGAGAAGGCGGAATCCGAGATCAGGCCGTTTGTCGAGCTGCGGCATCAGCACCTGTCGACCGACGTCGAGCCTGATCTGCCGGAGCTCAACGTTGAGCCAGCTCTGATCGTCGACGCGATCGTGAGCCTGCTGACGAACGCGATCAAGTTCACGCCCGACGAAGGCTCGATCCGGGTGGAGGCCCGGCGCGGCGCCCAGGACGGCTTCGTCGACGTATCGGTGGCCGATACGGGCGTGGGCATTCCGCCGGAGGAGCTTCCGCACATCTTCACGAAATTCTTCGGGACGTTCGACACGTCGCACCATTCGTCGGGCGAGTACGAGTTTGGCCGGCGCGGCATCGGCCTGGGGCTGTCGGTCGTCCGCAAGTTTGTCGAGATGCACGGCGGCACGGTGGAAGTGCAGAGCAAGGTGGGCGAAGGCTCCAGGTTCACCATTTCGCTGCCGACGGTCCGGTGAGCTTCTCTCCTCGTTCCCCGTTCCTTGTTCTCTGTTCGCTGTTCCTTGTTCCTTGTTCTCTCTTTCCTGTCCTCTTTCCTCTTCCTCTTCACCGCAATCAAAAAGACTTAGGCTTTGGGCTTTCGGCTGAGGAAAGCGGCATACGCCGAGTCCATTGCGTCCACTGAGTCCACTGAATAAAAAAGGAAAAAGAAGGACGGAAGGGAGAAAGGGGAAACGGGAAGAGTGAAAGAGGAAAGAAGAAAGAAAGAACAAGGAACAAGGAACAGGCAACAGGGAACAAGGATCAAGGAACAAGGAACAAGGATGAGTAGCCCTCATTCGTGTAGCTAAAACCGCCAAATCGTCCTTCATCCCGCGGCCCCCGGGCAGCCCGCAAATCGGCTGCGGATTCCCGGCGTTTGCGCCGATACTTATACGTGGAAATCGGCACGTCGCGTTGCTATAATTGAGCGCGATCCCGTCCCGATGCCCTGGAGGTGGGGTGTTGGCCGGCACGTATCTGCAACCTTGCGCCAGGAGTTTGCCATGTCCGAAGTTGAAAACGTTGGGGATCTGCCGCAGATCCCGTGCGATACAACCTGCCGCAGCGATATGGGTGCCGTGCAGAAGCTCAAGGACGCCTACCAGGCGATCCGCTCCGAGCTGTCCAAGGTGATCGTGGGGCAGGACAAGGTTCTGGAAGAACTGCTGATCTCGATCTTCGCGCGGGGCCACTGCCTGCTGGTCGGCGTGCCCGGCCTGGCGAAAACGCTGATGGTCAGCACGCTCGCTCGTTGCCTGCAGCTCTCCTTCAATCGCATACAGTTCACCCCCGACCTGATGCCGTCCGACATCACCGGCACCGAGGTGATCGTGGAAGACAAGGCCACGGGCGGGCGGCAGTTCAAGTTCCTCCACGGCCCGATCTTCGCCAACGTAATCCTCGCCGACGAGATCAACCGGACCCCGCCGAAGACGCAGTCTGCCCTGCTCGAAGCAATGCAGGAGCGGCAGGTTACGGCCGGCGGCAGGAAGCACAAGCTCCAGGAGCCGTTCTTCGTGCTCGCCACCCAGAACCCGATCGAGCAGGAGGGCACGTATCCGCTGCCCGAAGCGCAGCTCGACCGGTTCATGTTCAACATCTTCGTGGACTACCCGGAGGAGCACGAGGAGCTCGAGATCATGCGGCTCACTACGGCGGGCCGCGAGTTCGACGTGCGCGAAATCCTCACGGGCGACGAGATCGTTCACCTTCAGGACATCGTCCGGCGGGTGCCGATCTCGGACCACGTGATCCGGTATGCGATGCAGTTTGCGCGGCTCACGCGCGTCCACAAGGGCGGCGTGCCCGATTTCGTCAAGGAATGGGTGTCGTGGGGAGCCGGCCCGCGTGCAGGGCAGTACATGATCCTGGGAGCCAAGGCCCGCGCCATCCTCCGCGGCCGCTACTACGTCTCGTGCGAAGACATCCGAGAAGTGGCCGCACCGGTCCTCCGCCACCGCATCATCACCAACTTCAACGCCGAAGCCGAAGGCATCAACTCCGACCAGATCGTCAGCAAACTCGTGGAGATGATCCCCGCCAGCGAGAGCGGACTGGAGAAGGACACGAGGCTGCCGGATGTGTTGGACAGTTGAAGAGTTAAGAGTTATGAGTTGGCAGTTAAGCAGTCGGCGGTTACCGGGAGCAAAACAGGGGAGCCAGCTCAGGAAGTACAGACGCAGATTCTCCTCGCGTGCAGGCTTGGATTCATCGACGAGGTGAATGCCGGAAAGGTGCTGTCATTATCGAACGAAACAGCCCGGATCATCAATGGGCTCTTGTCGTTCCTCGATAGGGAGGATTAGCAACAGCCGAGATTGCTCGGCCAACTCATAACTCATAACTATGAACTCTCCACTCTCCTAATGGAAGACGACCTCCGCAAATATCTCGACCCGAAAGTGCTCGCCAAGATCAGCAAGCTTGACTTGAGAGCGCGGCTGATCGTGGAAGGCTTCATCTCGGGTTTGCACAAGAGCCCCTTCCACGGCTTCAGCGTGGAATTCGCCCAGCACCGCGAATACGTGCCCGGCGACGACACCCGCCACATCGACTGGAAGGTCTACGGCAAGTCCGACCGCTACTACATCAAGCAGTACGAGCAGGAGACAAACCTGAAGGCATACATCCTCCTGGACGTGAGCGAATCGATGAGCTACACGTCGGGCGGGATGTCGAAGGTGGAATACGGCGGATGCGTGGCCGCATCGCTGGCGTACCTGATGCTGCGGCAGCAGGATTCGGTGGGCCTGGCGCTGTTCGACGAGGAGGTGCGCGAGTTCATCCGCGACAGCGGGCATCCGTCGCACCTGAAGCTGATCGTGCATCGGATCGAGCAGACGGCCCCCATGGGCAAAACGAAGGTCCGCGGGATCTTCGACGATCTCGCGGAGCGCATCCACCGTCGCGGCATGGTCGTCATCATCTCCGATCTGTTTGTTGATCCCGATGAGCTGCTGGTGTCGCTGCGGCATTTCCGCCACAAGCGCCACGAAGTGATCATCTTCCACGTGCTCGACGAATACGAGCGGACGTTCCCGTTCACCGAGCTGACCCTGTTCAAGGGCCTCGAGCAGTACCCGCAGGTCTTCGCCGAGCCGCGCAGCCTCCGCCGCGGCTACATGGCCGAGTTCAAATCCTTCATCCGCAAGGTCAAGCAGGGCTGCCGCCAGCACGGGATCGACTACGTCCCCATGACCACCAGCGACAGCCTGGAAGTGGCGCTCAGCAGCTATCTGGCCGCGAGGATGTCGCGGACGAAGTAGGATTGGTCTTTGTTCCTTGTTCCCTGTTCCTTGTTCTTTCTTCATCGTTCTTTGGTTCATCGTTCATCGTTCATCGTTCAATGTTCGCTGTTCAGTGTTCAATGTTCTCTGTTCGATGTTCGTTCTGTTTTCTGGCCTGTGGCCTGTACCCTGTGGCCTGTACCCTGTGGCCTGTGGCCTGTACCCTGTAGCCTGTACCCTGTAGCCTATGTTCGCAAATCCGCTCATGTGGTTCGGTGCGGTTGCCGCAAGCGCACCGATCATCATTCATCTGCTGAACCGCCGGCGATTCAAGATCGTGCCGTGGGCGGCGATGGAATTCCTGCTGGCGTCCAGCCGCAAGAATTTCCGGCGCCTCAAGCTCCAGGAGATCATCCTTCTGGCCATCCGCACGATCGTGCTGGTGCTGGTGGTGGCGGCAATGGCCCGGCCGTTTCTCGCCGGCGCCGCCGGTGTTCTGGGCAAGTCGCAGCGATACGCCATCCTCGTGCTCGACAACTCCTTCAGCATGGGTTACACGGTGGCCAACGACCGGCCGTTCGACCGCGCCGTGCAGTTCGGCGACAGGATCATCGACACGCTCGGCAAGGGCGACATGGTGTCGGTGATCGCGGTCTCCGACCGGGCGTATCCGATCATCCGGGAGCCGAGCATCGACCTCGACGCCGCGCGCTCCGAGATCAAGTCGCTCCCGCTCACGCAGGGGGGCACCAACCTGCCCGACGCCTTCCGGATGGCGCTCGACCTGCTGAAAAGCTCAAAGGTGGTGCAGCGCGAGCTGTACCTCATCACCGACAACCAGCGGGCGGGCTGGCAAATCCGCAGCGGCAAGGGCTCGGAGCTCGACGGCATTCTGCGCGAAATCGGCGCCTTGGCCGACTGCACGCTCGTCGACGTCGGCCTGAACACGCGCGAAAACCTCGCGATCACCGAGTTCCGCCCGCGCGACCGCCTCATCGCGAAGGACCTGCCCGACACCACGTTCACCGCACGCATCAGCAATTTCGGCGAGAACGACCAGCCCAAGGTCGAAGTGCTGTTCTTCGCCGACGGCTACCGGCAGGGCAGCACCACCGTCGCCGTGAAGGCCGGGGGCTCCGCCGATGTCTCGTTCAGCCACACCTTCCACGATTCTGCATCCCATTCGCTGTCGGTGAGGCTGGCCCCCGATCACCTGGCGGTCGACGATTCGCGCTACCTGGCGCTCGACGTACTGGACCACGCGGCCGTGCTGCTGGTGGATGGTACGCCGTCGGCCGATCCCTACAAGACCGCGACCGGCTACCTGCAGACTGCCCTGCACCCGCGCGCGACCGATGCCTTCACGCGCTCCACGCTGTATCAGCCCGCGGTGATTCAGCCGGCGGAGCTGGCGTCGGCGAAGTTCTCCAACTACGAATTCGTGGTGCTTGCCGACGTGCCGCGGCTGGATGCCAGCATCGTGTCGGATCTCGAGCAGTACGTGAAAAACGGCGGCTCGCTGATCATCTTCCCCGGCGGAAGCATCGACCAGGAACACTACAACCAGGTGCTCTACATCAACGGGCAGGGGCTGCTGCCGGCGCGGCTGGCTGGCGTGCGCGGCGATCCGACCCACGCGGCGTTCTCGTCGCTTGCGGTGCCGCCGGACGTGTCGCATCCGCTCCTGAAGGAGTTCACGAGGCAGAAGGCGGCGTTCCTGAACCTCCCGCAGTTCTACCAATACGCGCAACTGGACGTGCCGGACCGCGACGACGTGACGGTGATCTGCAAGTTCGACAAGGGCCAGCCCGGGCTTGTGGAGAAGCGATTCGGCCGCGGCAAGGTGCTCCTGTTCGCGTTCACCGCCAACGATTCATGGACCGATTTCCCGCGCCGCCCCGGATTCCTGCTGCTGATGCAGGAGATGGCGGGCTACGTGGCGCGCGACCGGTTGTCGGGCAAGAACCTGATCGTCGGCGACGTATTCACGCGCGACGCCGGCCCGGAGGCGCTGGTCTCGAAGATCACGGTTTCGCGCGCGGGCAAGACGGCCGAAGTGGCGGCAGTGCCCGAAGGCAAGCGCTCGCGGATCAAGTTCGACAGCACCGAGTCTGCCGGCATCTACGAGATCAAGCTGCAGCGCGACGGCGCGGTCGAGCAGGACTATTTCGGCGTGAATGTCGACCCGACGGAGAGCGACCTGCGCCGGATCGGCCCCGAGGAGCTGAAGCGGGCGCTGCCCGACGCGAAATTCCGCTACCTGACCGGCTCGGCCGGGCTCGATCACGCCGCCATCGCGAGCACGTCGAACAAGAGCGAGCTGTGGAAGAAGCTGCTGCTCGCGGCACTCCTGCTGATGTGCGTGGAAACCATCCTGGCACAGCGATTCGGACGATGAATGCCAACAAGAACGCCAACCGCGGTGAATTCGCCCTGATCGACTACATCCGGCAGCGTGCGGCCGGCTCGCCGTGCGTGCGCGTGGGAATCGGCGACGACTGCGCCGTGATCGACTCACCCGCCGGGCCGCTCGTCATCACCACCGATATGATCATCGAGGGGGTGCACTTCCTGCGCGACACTCCCCTGCGGCAGGTGGGCTGGAAGGCGGCGGCGGCGAGCTTCAGCGACGTAGCCGCGATGGGGCTGAGCCCGGAGGTGCTCGTTTGCGCCGCCGCACTGCCCGCCCGGCTCTCGATGGACGACGCACGGGAAATCCTGCTCGGCCTGAACGATGCCTGCGAAGCATACGGTGTGGCGCTGGCCGGCGGCGACACCGATTCCACCCCCGGCGGCCTCTCGTTGTGCACCACGGTGATCGCTCACGCCCGCGGGCTGAAGCCTGTCCTGCGATCGGGAGCACGCGTCGGCGATGCGATATTGGTCACCGGCTCGCTCGGCGGCTCGATTCTCGGCAAGCACCTGGCGTTCAGGCCGCGCGTGGCCGAAGCGGTCGCGCTCAACACATCCTTCTCACTCCACGCGATGATCGATAT
>DATKYA010000653.1:0-7605 GCA_035528775.1 Planctomycetota bacterium
CCATACCAAGGAGGATCATGCGATGTTGCCATTCGTTATCGTGCTCCTGACCGGAACGCCCGTCTTCGCGGTGGCGTTCACTGTCGTCACGTACGTACTGGGACTCTTCAGCCAGCGGTTTCGCCCGACGGAAGCAAAGCCGTGGGAGATTTTCCTACGGTTCATACCGGTCGCCGCGATCTACTTGCTGCTCGCAATGCTGGGGTTCAGGGGAATTGGGCTGTTTGGCTTGGTAAATCTGATAATAATGACCGCAGCATACCGGTACTTCTTCGACGCCGACTGGATCCACGCCCTGATCATCGGCATCCTGGGAGGAATCCTTGGGTCGATCTGCTATGCCGGCGTTCTCGCGATGATCATCGAGCTCGGCATGAGGCTGGATTGAGGCGAAGCCCTAGCAGAGCCACAACAGGGATCACACGCAATGACGCCCTATCTCGTCGCGCTCCTCGCCGGCGTGCCCATCTGCACGCTTGCCTTTACCGCCGTCACCTGCGTGCTGGCGAGGTTCAGCGAGCGGTTTCGACCGATGCAGGCGAATCTGCTGGATACCATGATCCTGCGGTTCATTCCTATCGCTTTGATCTTGATGATGTTCGCTCTGGCGTGGACTTGGTACATAACTGGGGACACACTGTACACGAGGTCCCTCCTCAGTGTGTTGTACTTGCTGGCCATGGCGGGACTGACGGCGGAATACTGGTGGATTCTTGATGCGGGCTGGGTTCAGGCGATTCTGATCACCGTGCTGGGTGGGATACTCGGCGGAGCATGCATCTTCGGACTGATCAAGCTGCTCGGCGAGCTCGGCATGCGGCTGGATTGCCTCTGATCAACCGTCCGTAATCTAGACGTACTTTTCATTCCTCATTCCTCATTCTTCATTCCTCATTTCCCTCACAGCCCCTTCGGTGGCCCCAGGATTTCCGCCATCACGATCGCCTTTTTCAGCGGGGGGAGAGCATCGATCCTGTCCCGGGCCGATGGCTCCTTCCTGCGGGCGGGCATGATGTGCTTGTGTTCGTCGAGTGAGCTGAACGGCACCGACGGCTGGACGGCTTGCGGCTTGGCCTCAAGAACGACGACCGGTGCGGGCCTGCGCTGCTGGCGCCGAACCTGGGGCTGCGGAACCGGCTGTGGATGAGGCGGGGCGGGGAGCCCGGAGACGGGCTGCGGCTGCGGACGCGTGCGACCGTCGCGGCCACCGGCCATTGGTGCCGGGATCGGCTCGGCCGGGCGCTGAGGCTGCGGGGGCGCTGGGGGAGTGCCCTCGCGGCGTCGACGAGCCTCCTCCTCTTGACGACGCCGCGCGGCCTCCTCGATTCGGCGGCGGAGCGCATCGAATGGATCCTGCTCAGCCCCCATCGGTCGTGGCTGCTGCGGATGCGTGCGACCGCCGCGGTCGCCGTGGTCGCCGGCCGACGGCCGCGGGGCCTGCCGCTCCGACTCCTGCTGCCGCCGCTTCCGCACGATCGCCCTGCCGAAAATCTGGATCAGCAGGAAGACCACGAATACTATTACTCCGAGTATCTCTTCAAGACCGTCCACGGATCACCTCGATATTGGTTCCGCACGGAGCCGCGTACATATCGTGCGCAGCCCCGTGCGAAGCACGTTCCAATATTGTGGTCGCCTCACGTCTCCCGCTTGTCCTGGCCGCCGATATTGCGCCGCATATCGGTGTCGGCCTGAATGTTCCGCATGCGGTAGTAGTCCATGATGCCGATGTTGCCCTTGCGGAAGGATTCGGCGATTGCGAGTGGGATCTCGGCTTCGGCCAGGACGACCTTGGCCCGGTTCTCGGCAACGAGTGCGATCATTTCCTGCTCGAGTGCCTGGGCGGCGGCCCGTCGCTGCTCGGCCTGGGCCTGGAATCGGCGGAGGTCGGCGGCGGCCTGGTCGGCCTGCAGCTTGGCGCCGACGTTATCGCCCACGTCGACGTCGGCGATATCGATCGACAGGATCTCGAATGCGGTCCCGGCGTCGAGGCCCTTGCCAAGCACGCGCTTCGAGATGGTGTCGGGGTTTTCCAGCACGTTCTTGTAGGTATCGGCGGAGCCGATGGTGGTAACGATTCCTTCGCCGACGCGTGCGATGATGGTTTCCTCGGTCGCACCGCCGACGAGCCGCTCGATGTTGGCGCGGACGGTCACGCGGGCCTTGACCCTGACTTGGATGCCGTCCTTCGCCACGGCGTCGATGGTCTGGCGGCCCTTCGTCGGATCGGGCACGTCGATCACTTTCGGGTTCACGCTGGTCTTGACGGCGTCGAGCACGTCGCGCCCGGCCAGATCGATGGCGGTTGCTCGCTGGAAGACGAGCGGGATATTCGCCTTGTTCGCGGCGATCAACGCCCGGCACACGCGCAGCACGTCGCCCCGGGCGAGGTAGTGCGCTTCCAGCATGTCCGTGTCGACGTCCCTGATGCCTGCCTTCGCCAGCATGATGCGGCTATCGACGATCACGCTGGGGCTGACGCGCCGCAGCGACATCCCGATGAGGTTGAAGGCCCCGACGTGTGCCCCCGACAGGTACGCTCGTAGCCACAGCCCGAAATACTTGGCGAAGATCGACACAATGATCAGGCCAACGATGCCAAGCACAAGTATCAGTGCCAGCATTCCCGGCGTGATCGCGGCCGGCATCATCACGATTCTGCCCATGTTCTTGATGCTCCTTTCGTTCAGAACTCCTCTGACTGGAAGACCGTTGCGTTTATGCAGGCGCCGACGGCGGCGGAAGCTCGCGGACCACGATCCTGTTTCCCTCGACGGCAACCACTTTCACCGTCTTGCCGGTGTCGATCATCTCACCCTCGGTGACGACGCTGAACTTCTCGCTGCCGATCCTGACCATCCCGGCCGGACGCAGCGGTGAGACCGTCACGCCGTCCTTGCCCAGCAGTGCCTCGTACTTCGCACTCGACGACGCCGTGTACCCCTGCTCCGGCTGCTGCGACTGGCTGAGGATCAGCCGCTTGCCTATGAACGTGTGCGGGAAAATCTTGAAGCCGATCACGAGGGACGCGGGCGTGCCGACGAGGGCCAACAGCAGCAGCAGCGTGCCGGCAATGCTCCCGTGGTCGTGGTATGCGAAGCCGATTCCCACCGCCATGGCCGCAACCCCGGCAAAGCCGACCAGCCCGCCCGCCGGCACAAAGAACTCAACGAATATGGCCACAAATCCCAAGCCCACCAGCATGATGCACAGCCATAGTTCCATTTAGCATTTCCTCACGAGCACACGGTTGCCGTCGGCCGCCACAACCTCCACCTGCGTGCCTGATTCGACGAATTCCCCGTCTGTTTCGACGGCGATGGTCTTGTCGCCGATCCGCGCCCTGCCGGCGGGGCGGAGCGTCGTCGTCGCCGTGCCTCGCATCCCTATCAGCGCCCGGGCAGCATCCGCCGGTTGCACCGTGTAGCCCCGCTCCACCGGCTGATCCGTCGTGAGCATCAGCCGGTTGAACACCGGCACATGCGGCAGGAACCGGATCAGCAGCCCGATCCCCACCAGCGAAATCACCACGCCGGCCGCCACCGATATCATGTTCTGCACAAATACGTCCCACTGCCACGAGAATTGGGGGATCGTGAAGTCCTGCATCGACAGCACCAGCGACGCCATGATCAGCAGGATGCCGGCAATCCCCGTGATACCGAATCCGGGTATCAGGAACAGCTCGACCATCAGCAGGCACACGCCAACCAGGAACACGAGGATTTCCACGGAACCGACCCGGCCCAGCAGGAAGTTGCTTCCGAAGATGATCGCGAAGCAGATGATCGACACGGTGCCGGGCAGTCCAAATCCGGGGCTGGTGATCTCGAGATACAGCGTGATGAGGGCGATGATGACCAGCAGCGTGGTGGCCGTGCGGCTGGTCAGCAGCGAGATGATGCTGTCGGCGGGGCCTTCCTTCATCTCCACCACCGGCGGGTTCTTCAGGTCGAGTGCCGCCAGCAGCTCGGGAATCCCGGCGACAGTGCCCGCCGACAGCCCGTACAGCTCGGCCTCCTTGGCCGTGAGCGTGAGGAGCTTGCCCTCGGGCGAGATCACCTTGCCCTCCTCGATCTTCTTCCCGCTCTTGTCCGCCTCGCGCTCGAGGTCCTTCAACTCCTCTTCGGTAACGGCCATCCGCTTGCCGTCGACGAAGACTTCGATCAGCTCGACGTCGGAGTCGACCATGGCCAGTGCGATGCCCTTGGGGTGGCCGTTCTTCTCGGCGAGTGCCTGTGCGGCTCCGCGAACGGCGCTCACCACCTTCTCCTCGGCCATCTGAATGCCCTCGGAAGTCTGGTAGACGGGTGCGGCCGCGCCCATCGAGGTGCCCGGCGCCATGTAGATCTGCTTGCACGCCAGCGAGATCAGCGCGCCGGCCGACCAGCTCACGCCCTTCGTGGGGCCCGCCGAGAAGAACGACGGCTCCTCGGCCGCGAACGGCACGAACGCGATCGTCGTCGCCGGCTCCACCGAGCCGATCACCGTCGTGATCTTGAGCGCGGAATCCACCCGCCCGCCGAACGTGTCCATGCTGAACACCACGTGCGTGGCCTTGTCGGCCCTGGCCTTCTCCACGGAGCGGCTCACGAACGCCACCATCGCCGGGTTTATCTCCCCATGGATATCGACGATGTAGACCTTCGCGGGCGGCGGCTGCGGAACGGCCTCTTCACCGGCGAATGCGGGTCCGCAGGCTGCCAGGCAGGCAAGGATGATCGCGGGGAGTACCCTTTTCATGGCTGTCCAACTCCTGTTTTCCTCATATATAGCAGGATTGCCGCGTATAGTCAAGCATGAATCGGGATTCCGGCTACTGCCTGTTCCTTGTTCTCTCTTCTCTTCTGCTCTTGTCCTCAGGCCGGGAAGAAGAATGCCACGAAGGCACAAAGGACACGAAGGACACGAAGAAGAGGGGCAATGACGAGATGATGAGGTGATGGATGATGGGAAAGAGGCTCGTCAGCTTCTTTTCATCCTTTCCTTTTCGTGCTCTTTGTACTACTATCTCGATAATGTTTGTTTCTTGGCGCAAGACTTCATGCGGCATTTTCCATAAGCTCCTGTGCTGCACCAGGTTCCCCCACCGCCGGCTTCACGCCGGTGGAGGGATGACTGAACAGCCAGATCATGTGCGACCACCAACCTCCCCCTCCCACGGGGAGGGGACAGGGGTGGGGTTCATCGCATCGGACCGATCTGCCTGTGCATGAACGCACGCAGACAGGGACGACTTGCGAAGGACCATTGATTGGTTACACCGGGTGGACAAATCATCGCCCCACCGGGATGAACCCGGCGGTGGCGGGCAACTACTCTGCTCCGTTTCTCACTGTTCAGTCATCCCTCCACCGGGATGAACCCAGTGGTGGGGCCCATCGGCGAATTTCAACTGAATTTGGTTGCGGCCCTTGAGGTCGCGCTATGCCCTTCGTAACTTTGCGGCCCTCTGCGCTGGGCTAGCTGGGCCTGTCCGCGTTAGGAAGAGGAACAAGGAATCAAGGAACAGGGAGGCGCACGCCGCCACGGCTCCGCACCGCCCGCACCGTTTCGCGCCTTGAAGATTCCTCCCGTTATCGGTACAATGGAACCGAACGTGGAGCGGACCGGCAAACCCGGCACATCGAGCGACATCTGATGACATTAGCGGCATCGCGCACATCATTTTACCTTGAAATCATCAAGGGCGAACGCACCGGACTGGCCGCCGGCCTGATCCGAGCGGGGCTGGCCGTGCCGGAATACCTGCTGTGGCTGCCCGCATCCACCGCGGCAAAATACTACAGGCTGCACGGCCCCAACCGGCCGTACCGCGCCCCGTGCCCCGTGATCAGCGTGGGCAATATCACTGCCGGCGGCACCGGCAAGACACCCATGGTCGAGTGGCTGGTCCGATGGCTGAAGGCCAACCACCGCCGCCCGGCCGTCCTCAGCCGCGGCTATCGAGCCACCTCGCGCACCAGCAACGACGAATCGCTGCTGCTCTCCAGCCACCTGGGGGACGTCCCCGTGCTCACGGGCAAGGACCGCGCCCGCTCCGCCCGCGTTGCACTGGCGCAGAAGCTCGCGAACGTCTTCGTCCTCGACGACGGCTTCCAGCACTGGCCGATGGCCCGCGATCTCGACATCGTGCTGATCGACAGCCTGCTGCCGTTCGGGGGCGGGCACCTTCTGCCGCGCGGCCTGCTCCGCGAGCCGGTCACTGCCCTCAAGCGAGCCGGCATCGTCGTCATCACCCGCACCGATCTCGTGTCCGACGAGCGCCGCTGCGAGATCAGGGACGCGGTCGCCTCGCTCAACGGCTCCGTTCCGATTGTCGAGTCGGCTCACGTGCCCGTGGGACTTGTCGCCGCGGAGGCGGCTCAGCAAACGCCCGAGCCGCTCGAAATCTCCTCGCTTCCGGGCAAGGGTGTGCTGCTGTTCAGCGGAATCGGCAATCCTGAGGGCTTCGAGAAAACCGTCGCCTCGCTCGGATGCACGATCGCCGAGTCCTTCCGGTTCCGCGATCACCACCGCTACTTCGATCACGAGCTGACCGAGTTGCAGAAACGCGCGGAGCGTGTCGGCTGCGATGTCGTGCTGACTACCGAGAAGGACATCGTGAAGATCGGCCGATGCTGGAACGGCCGCGTGCCGCTGATCGCCCTGAAAGTCGAGATCCGGATCACCGCGGGCGAAGACGCACTCGCCGAGCTCCTGCTCAAGACGATCAACCACTGAGAATGTGTGTGAAAAGGTGCTATCGCCTGCGTAGAGACGCCCCGGTGGGGCGTCTGAGACGTGCCACCGGCACGTCTCTACATCGGCCAGAAGGCTTTTCACACACGCACTGAGGCTCACCGTGCCCAAGAAACGCGGACTGCTGCGAACACACGCGGAATACCTCGCCCTGCGGGCGGTTTCGGCCGCGGCATCGATACTGCCGGAGCCCGCCGCGCTGCTGATGGCCGCCTTCATCGGCTGGCTGATGCACACGCTGGATAGGCGCCACCGGGCAGTCGCCGCCGGCAACCTGGCCGCGGCCTATCCCGAAAAATCGACCGACGAGATCCGCTCGCTCGTCCGGCAGGTCTACCGTCATCTCGGGATGCTCGTGGTGGAATCGCTGCGAATCCGGAGAATGCTGACCGCCGGACTCGAGCGATTTGTCGAGAAACCCGACCTCACGGAAGTGCACCGGGCGAACGCCGCCGGCAAGGGCATGATCGTGGCCACCGCCCACATCGGCAACTGGGAGGTCGCCGGGCACGCAGCGTCGATCATGTTCGCCCCGCTCAATTCGGTGGCGCGGCCGCTGGACAATCCGCTACTCGAACAGTACGTCGATTCCATGCGGCGGCTCTCGGGCCAGCGCATCCTCAACAAGGACGGCGCGGTCCGCGACATGCTCGCCGTGCTCAAATCGGGCGGGGCAGTAGCCATCCTGATGGACCAGGACGCCCGCCGGCACGGGATCTTCGTGGACTTCTTCGGCCGGCCGGCATCGACGTGGCCCACCGCCGCCGCACTGTCACTGAAGCTCGGCACACCGATCGTCATCGGCTTCGTGCGCCGGATCGGCCGCAGCTTCCGCTACCGGCTGATCGTCGATTCGATCTTCTA
>DATKYA010000654.1:0-2305 GCA_035528775.1 Planctomycetota bacterium
GGTCCGGCCGCGCCCCGGCGTGCCGTCGCCCAGGTCCCACACGAGCCCGTCCGGATTCCTGATCTGCCCGACCGCCTCGAACCGCACGAGGTAGATCGACATCCGCTCGAGCTTGAAGACGTCGTCGATGCCCCAGACGAATTGTGCGGCCTCCCCGCCGCCGTATGCTTCGACGCCAGTGGCCGAAGCGAACATGGCGGGCACGAAGGCTTCGCGCGGCACGCGCACCCATTTCCGCTCGCCCGGCGGCAGCCACAGCAGCAGGCACGAGCTGTAGCTGTCGGGATTGGAGCCGACCACGTTGTACAGCTTGATCGAGTGGATGCCGGCCTGCAGGTCCACCTGCTCGCCGGTGGTGTCGATGGGCGCCCGGCCGACGGGGCGGTTTTGCCCGGGCTGCCGGCAGACGATCCACCCGTCGATGAACACGAACGACGCGCCGTGGCCGTTCACAAACATCCGGTAGGATCCGGGTTTGGTCACGTTCAGCCAGCCGCGGTAGATGGCGGCGAAGTGCCGGTGATCGCGCGGCCGCGACGGATTCCCGCTCATCGCGATCTGGCCGAGTACTGCGTTGCCGATGATCGGCGGGGGCGTGCGCTCGGCCGTGCCCGCCAGCGGCTGGACAATTGCTTCGTCCACGGCCTGCCAGTCATCCGGCTCGTTGGCGTCCCATTGGCGCAGCTCGAGCGTGAGGCCTTCGCGGCCAAGCAGCAGGTCGGCGACTGCCTGCTCGGCGTCCGGCCCGCGCAGGACGGGCGGCCTCACGCCATCCCGCGGCAGCACGTACGCCCAGTACCACTGATCGTTGCCCGATCGCGCGAACCGCACCAGCGTGTGGCCGTCAGGGTTGTACGAAACGATCATGCACGGCATCACCTGGCCCGACTGGCTCTGCACGACGACCTGGACCATGCCCTCGGCGTCGGGCTTTATCCAGCCGCTGGGGAGCCTCGCGATCACGATGCGTGCCGGCTGCACGTACGGGTCGTAGGCCACCCGCAGCGTGTATCGCAGGCGGTAGCCGTCCACCCACGGCGGCGCGGCCCCGGGCGCGGTGTAGCCGGCGGTCGCCGCCGTTGGCAGCACCATCCCGATCAGCAGAATGAAAATGGCGATTCGCACCTTAGCACCCACAAACGGGCGTCGTAGGGGCGAACCATCGTGTTCGCCCGCCTCAAATACCCGTGTCACCCGCGGACGGACGAGGGCGAACACGATGGTTCGCCCCTACGGCAGCATTTACATTACGGCCGCGTTTCCCCGGATCATTCCGGCTCGAACGTAATCCGCAACTTCCACATGTTGGTTCCGCGGCCGAACGGCGAATGCAGCGAGATGTGGTCTTCGGCGGTGATGATCCAGCCATAATTCCCGGCGGCCCCGGTGTACCACAGGGCCACGTCTTTCGTCACGTTCACCACGAGGCCGGCGTCGCTGCCGTAGTTGCTCCTGTCGGTGCCCTGGGCGCGGCAGGAGGCGGTGGGGCTGACGAACCGATCGGTCCCCAGCGCGCGTGCGCCCGGCTCGGCCCACGCAGCCTTCTCGGGCAGCATCGCCCGGTATTGCCAGCACACGCCCGGCCCCCAGTCCTGCAGGATCCGCCAGATGTAGAACCGCACGTCGATGCCGTCGTAGATGGGCACGATCCATTCGGCGTTGGTGATGTGCATGCCCGGCGGAATCTGGTCGAGGGAATAGCGCACCAGCAGCGCCTGCCGGGGCGTCATGTGGAAATGGTTGATGCTGCCCCAGCTCGACAGCGGCTCGTTCTCCATGATGAACGCCGCCTGGTCCCAGTCGGATGCGTCGAGCACGATCGTCCTGCCGGCGGCTCGCCATTGGGTGCCGCACAGCAGGATCAACGCCAGCGCGGTTTTCAGTGTCATCCTGCGGTTCATCGAAATCCTCATTTGTCGGGCGGCGCCGGCAGCTTGCTCACCGCCACGAACAGCTTGTCGTGCTTCTCGGAATACACGATGGCCCTCACGTAATCGGGGCCGGTAGCGATCTTCTCCGCCGCGCCGGTCAGGAAACCGCTGGCATCGAGCTGCAGCAGGTAGACGGCATACGCTCCGCCACCCGCGATCTTCCCCGAACGGGTCATCACCACCGGCGCAGTCATGATTGCCTCGTTCGTCGAAATCACCTGCGGCATCAGCGTCGGGAACCCGTCCACGTGCTGGATCGCGAACGTGCGGTTATGAGCGGTCACGTAGATCACCGGCAGCTTCGGATGGATGGCGCACCGGCACCAGCTTGCCCCGCCGATCTCGAGCAGCGGGTACCACGACGATCCCGGGCG
>DATKYA010000655.1:0-7780 GCA_035528775.1 Planctomycetota bacterium
GAGCACGCCTACTGGACGCTGGTGCGCTCCATCCGTACGCACCGCGGTCCGCGCCGGGTGACCGTGGCGTATGTGGGGGCCGCCGCCGAGGGTGTGCGGGAGGGCGTCAGGCAGGCGGCTGAACACGCACGTGTCCGTCGCCCGCCCCCCGGAAGCCAGCCATATCGTGTTCATCGTTCATCGTGTTCCCTTACGGGCACTTCTCGCTCAGGTGGTTGCGCACCATGATCAGGTCGAGGATGTTGATCCGGCGGTCCATATTCACGTCGCAATGGAAATTGCTGCCGACGTAAGGATCCTGGCCGAGCTTGTTGCGGATGATGATCAGGTCAAGGATGTTCACCCTGCAGTCGCAGTTGATGTCGCCCAGCAGGCTCGACGGTGTGTCGATGGATGGCGAGTTGGACAGGGCGGAGAGGAAGCCGGCGTCGTCGAGGGATTTCAGGCCGAAGAAGACTTCCCTGCAGCGCGGGAGGTCGCTGAACTCGCTGAGCATCCACTGCACGGTTCCGGGAGGTTCGGGCACGGGTTCGCCTGTCAGTGGTGTGGCGGAGGCCCAGTTGGCGTCGGTGACGGGTGCAATGGATCGCGCCCGGATGTCGTAGCTGCTGACGGCGCCGCGGCCGGCGGTGTCGGACGGGGCACGCCAGCTCAGCTCGGCGCAGTAGCGGAACGGGCGGTAGGCCCTGAACTCGCCCACCTGGATGTAATACACGTTTGCCGGGGCGTAGAGCATGGTGGCCCCGATCGACAGCCGCACGTAGCGGGCGTCCTGGGCGGTGAATGACACTTCGTACCAGACGTGGCGGCGGGCCGTGTAGTTCGCCTCGTACGCCACCTGCGTCCAAGTCGAGCCATCGACGCTCAACTCGATCGCGAACGTCCGGGGGAAAAGATCCGGGAACAGCCGCGACGGGAGCAGCCGGACCATCGTGAGCGGCCCCACCGTGCCGAGATCGAGGGTCATGTGCTCGGGCTGGGGCGCGATGCGGGCGGGGGTGCTCCAGTAGTTGTCGCGCCGGCCGTCGCTCACCTGGTCGTTGGTGAAGTCGGGGCCCCATTCGCCGGAGCTGTCGAACGCCACGGGCTGTGCGTAGCAGCTGCGGCCGATCACCTGGGCTTCGGCGATCTGGATCCAGAACTGGCCGTACTTCCAGTAGAGGGTCTCGGCGATGGAAACGCGGATGTAGCGGACGTTCCGCCCTGGGAATCGCGTCTCGAACCACACGCCGGCCCTGCCGACGTAGTCGCTTACTCCGCCGGCCGGCGTCCACACCTGGTTGTCGGTGCTCGTCTCCACCGTGAATTCGGCGGGGAACAGGTCGGGATACTGCCAGGAGGGCAGCAGGCGCAGGGCATCGACCGTCTCGGCGTCGCCGAGATCCATGACCACGTACTCGGGCTGGGGAGTCAGGCGCTCGGGCGTGCTCCAGTAGGTCATCTCGACGTCGTCGACCATATTGGCGGCGGTGAAGTCTTCGCTGTAGTCGCCGGAGGTGTACAGCCAGAGGACTTCGAGCTCGGCAAGCTCGCCGCAGTTGACGGCGCCGGCGGTGAGCGTGGTCACGGCTGAAGGGGGCGTCAGGTCGCCGGTCTTGCCGGTTGCGACGTTCGAAATGGGCGATTCATAGCCGCGATCGTCGCGAGCCTTGATCGCGAGGTAGTAGAAGGTATCCTCGTCGAGGCCGGACACCACGAAGCCCTCCGGCGAGCCGGCGGGCTTGGGAGCCGGCAGCCCGGAAACGGGGGTGGCATCGCCCCACGTGGCTTCCGTGATGGGGGCGGTGGAATAGCGGAGGTCGTATTCGGCCGCAGTGCCCACCAGCCAGTCGTCGCCAGTGGCGGTGAACGTTACCACGAGCGAGTCGATCGCGCTGAACCCGACGGCGAGGTCGGTGATCGCGCCGGGCGACTTGTCGGGCATGTCGAGCGAGGGGGAGTTTGACGGATCGGAGAGCGCTCCGCCGGCAAACTTGCGCGCGCGGACGTTGTAGTAGACCACGTCTTCCGCCGGGAGCATGATGAGGTCGATGCTCACCGATTCGGGCGTGCCTTCCGCGGCGGGCACGGGCAGGCCGGTGATGGCGGAGGCCGCCGCCCAATCGGCTTCGGAGGCGATGGGGCCGGCCGCGGTGCAGCGGGCCTCGTATTCCACGCCGCCGGTGGAGGTCCAGCTCAGCACCACCTTTCGCATCGACGCCACAAACTCGGCCACCTGCAGGTAGCAGATGCCCGGCCGATAGGGCAGCGTGGCGGCCGAGAACCGCACGTAGCGGAGGGGCCGGGCCTCGAAGTTCACCGTGTACCAGGCGCCGGCGGCCGGGGTGTAGGCGGCCTCGTCGGCGATCGTCGTCCACGTCGAGCCGTCGTCGCTCACGGCGAGGGTGAACTGGCCGGGGAACAGGTATGGGTACTGGGCCGACGGCAGCAGGCTCACGCCATCGATCATCACGGGGCCGCCGAGGTCGAGCTGGAGGAATTCAGCCTGCGGCGCCGGCCGGGCCGGCGTGCTCCAGTAGGTGGCGGGCTCGGAGTCGGTGGCTTCCGCCGTGGTGAAGCCGGGGCCATACTCGCCGGACGCTGTGACCGCCGCTATCGGCGCCGCGAACGGCACAAGCTCAGCCGTCAGGTCGGTTACACTCGGGACTGCTTCCGGGCAGATGGTCGGGATGTGCGGGCACAGCGTATCAGCAGCCGGGCACTGCGTGTCTTCCGCCGGGCACTGCGTGTCGGTAGGGGGGCATATCGTGTCCGCCAATGGGCACGCGGTTTCGACCGGGGCGCACGTGGTTTCCGTGGCGGGGCACGAGGTGGCAACGGCGGGGCAGGTCGTTTCCGCCTCCGGGCAGGTCGTGGCCGATTCCGGGCATACTGTTGAAAACTCAGGGCATATCGTCGCGGCCAGCGGGCATACTGTAGCCACCTCGACACAGAAGGTAGGCAGCGCCGGGCAGACCGTATCCGCTTCGGGGCATATGGTGCCCCTTCCCGGGCACATGGTCTCCAGCAGCGGGCAGATTGTCGGCACAGCCGGGCAGGACGTTTCCATCGCCGGGCATTGCGTAGTCATGCTGGGGCACAGCGTGATCACCGGACATACCGTGAGCTCTTCGGGGCATTCCGTTGGCGAGACCGGCATCACCGTTACCCCGTTGCCGCTCGCCCCGTCAGCCCACAGCACCGTTCCCAAGACGCACAGCGTACAGAGCCAGAACACCGGCGACATCCGTAAGCGAGACTTTTTCATGCGATTTCTCCTGTTGAGTAGCCGAAAGAAACAATGAACCCCTGTGAGCACGATTTGGTCTCACTGAGACATCCCGTCATTGTACAGTATACCACATGTTTTCCGCGATGTCAGAAAAAACTCCAGAAAGAAGGCACAACCGTGCCATGATCGGCGGAGGCGTCAGGCTCTGCAAGTGCGCGGACCATCCCTGAAAAAACCACCAAACTGTAAGGGTTTTATCGAAGGGGCCGAGATGATACCAATTCGGCGATCATTTGTCAAGTGAATTTTTGACGCGGTTGTTGAACAGGGATGAATGGAATGAATGGGATAGGAAAGAGGGGGAAGAGGGTTCGACAACGGAAGACACGGAAGAGGAAGAGCAGAGGAAGCAAGGCAGGCCAAGTGCCGGCCGGAGCTGCCGCCGCGGACGCGATCCCGGGTAAGTGCATCAGCTCTGAGGAATAGGAAATTCCTCGCGCCCTGGCTCCGCCAGATGCCCCTGCATTTCCGCCGTCTTTCGTCTCCCCGCCCATTCTCAGCCTGACCCGGGGCCCTTTTTTTCTTCGCGCCCCTTTTTTCCTGCATGTTTCTGATAAGGTGACCTACTTTACTGTTAACACAGAGGCTGTACGTCCCGGCCATCTCGATTGCCAGCGAGTTCATCGAGAACCCGGCGGGCATCACTGCAGAAGGCTACGAGAAGATCAAGCAGGACTGCGAGTTGAAGGCCTTCGGGCGGCTCGCCGCTCACCTGAAAAAGCGCTTCCCCGCCGCTGTGCATCCTGGGCGGACAAAACCCCTTGCGGATGCTCTCTATGATAAGGAGCCATTTCGAGGACGAAAGGTCTATGGGATCGGGGTGCCGCTGGGGCTTAACACCACCCAAGGGTTGGGTGGCACCCTTCAGGGTTTCAGGCCCACAAACAGTCGTGCGTCCACGTCTGTGAGCGGATCGACCTCGCCATTCAGGGCGGCACGTCCGAACACGGGGCCGGCTTGTCGCGAACGCATGGCTCTGGCCAGCACGCCGAATCCCTTCGGTGAGCATGCTTCTCGCCAATCTGTCTCTGCCTGGGCGAGGTCGAGAGACAACTGCCCGAGCCCTCTCTTGGCGCCGAGCGTGTACACGAAGTAGATGTCTGGGTCCAGCCCCGAGATCAGACGGCGCGGGCTGAAGAAGAGCCGGTACTGCTCGTCGGCAATCACCAGGCCAATCAGGCGAGTGAGTTGCATCACGTTGCCTCGGGCACCGCTCTTGACCGCAAGCAGTTGCGGGCCAAGGTCGTGCGAAGCATAGTCGCTGCGCGACAGTATCTCGTCCTTCTGGGCCTCAATATAGGCATGGCAGCTCTCGCCACTTCCTGTGTCGGGCGGCGGTGGGCTTGACAAGGTCTCCCCCGCGAAGGGGCTCATCGAAGCGCCGGATCGTTTTGCCGCCTCGAACCCCAGGGCCATGAGCTGCTGCAGAATCTCCAGCGTCTTCTCCTCACCTTCCCGGCTTAGTATCTGCCGCATGGCCTCAGTAACGCTGTCTCTGGTGACGATGCCGCCGGTGCCGGTCAGGTCCGAGCCTGCAATGGCCGCAATCTGTTTCCGACCACTCTCGCTGAGGCTGAGGTGTGCGAGGCCCCACAGCGCCTCCTGCGAGGGCAACACCCAAGCGATCAGCCCGGGATCGCGCCGCAGGTGAGCGGCAACGGAGAGTCTTTCGCCGGCTTCCCGTTGGGCGGCGGCCGTTATTGGCAGGAACACAGCCATCTGGTCGCCGTCGAAGTCGGCGTTCATCAGCATGCAGGCCAGCGGATGCAGCCGCAGCACACGGTTGGCTCGGCGAACCGGGTGAAAGGCCAGGTGCGATGTCAAGCGGATGTGAGCGGTGTAATCGGTCGGGCCGGCAAGCATGACGCCTTGGGCACGGCTCAGGACCACCCACGAACGCGCCATGATCTCGTCCAGCTTCTCCGTGGCACGCTTGGTGCGTTTGCGGACATCCTGTTCGCCGCCCAGTTCGCGCGAGACGATCGGCCCGAACAGCGTCCATGCCATTTCCTCCGCCATGCCCGCCTGGTCGATTCGAAGATCGAGGGTTGGCGCGATCACCGTACGGCCGCTAAAGGCAACCGTGCTGCCGATCACGATGCGGCCTTCTGGCCCCAAGAGGGCACCGAAAAACTCCTGAACGGCTCGCTCAAGATTCCCGCGCGAGCGCTCGACAAGTTTGCCGGGGACGTTGCCGGCCAGGACACGTCGCATCTGCTCGTTTGCCTCGGAGAGGCGGTGGAACTCATCGAGTTCGGGTACTGCCCCCACTTCGTTTACCGGCGCCCCGAACATCCACGGGTGCGCCACACCGACGGCGAGAGTCAGCTTCTCGCCGGGTGGTATGGCCCGAACAAAGGTCACCGTGCTGCCGGTGAATTGCATCCTGATTCCACCCGCGGCCAAGCGCCTTTGCAGGTGCATGAACATCGGCGTCGGCGGGGGTGCCTGCTCCACTTCCTGCCCGGCAAGCTGCCTTGTCAGATCCCCCGCACCGTCCCGTTCGCAGGATGTGAGGTTGAAGGACTCCAGGATGCTTTCAAAGGCGCCAACGTCACGCAATGCCCAGTATTCCATCTCGCCGCGCCGTTGGCTGCCATCCTTCGGGAGTAGTTTCTCTGTGGCGCATCCCGCAGTAACGCGCATCTTGTTGCGTACCAGGTGATCCATGATTCCCCAGTATACGTACCCGACGGTGCTGGGTCGTTCCAGAGGCGGTCCGTTCTTACCCATGCGTAGCGCTTCCATGCCGCTTTCCGGCAGGCCTGCACTCCGGAGGCGCCGGCGGATGTCGTCGTCCGTTGGCGCGCCAAACGGTGGCACAATGACCGGCACTCCCTCGGCATGTGCGATCCGCCCGAGCACGGCTTCGCGGAGCTGGCCGAAATTCAGCCGTGTGTGAAGGCCGATGAAACTCCACACAAGCTCCACCGGCGTGCCATCCTGCAGGTGGGGCATCTGATCGTCCGGCAGAATCTGACTGATAACACCCTTGCTGCCGTGCCGGTTCGAGACCTTATCACCGGGCTCGATCAAGCCGTGGAAGCAGAACTTCCGGGCGCAGGATTCGCTGATGATGACGCCGTCTTCGAAGGTGCCGCGGCCCCACGACACGAAGGCGGTGAGCAGATTCCGGCCGCACCAGAAATCCGCGGCATCAGGCTCGTTGCCGGTTTGCACAAGGGCAGGCTCTGCATCTTCCAGCACAAGCCACTGGCGCACCATGTTGCAGCCCATCAGCGCCCTGTTCGTGTCGGTGCACTCAAGGAACGGGACCAGCGACGCGGTCACGGAAAGCTTCGCCTCCGGCCGTTCATCCACGGCAATGATTCTGCCGTCGCGGATGTCGCCACCACGCGCCACGAAGAGCACCCGTCCGAGGTTCGGGCCTTCCGGCGTCATGAGCGGGCACACGCGGCCAAGCTGCCCCGATGCAACGAACTTCTGCCGGCCGACCGGCACATTGATCACGATGCGCCGCAGGTGCTCGCAACGGGAAAGCCAATTGCGGTCGTCCAAGGGCATTACCGTCGGCAGATTCGCGGGCCCAAGGAACTCGCGCAGCCACTTGTCGAGCGGCAGCCACGAACGTACCAGCGCCTCATCCCACTGCAGATCCGGCGGCGCCTCCCCAATGCGCGGCTCGACGAACTCGTAGAGCTGTTCGCCCACGCACCGAATCTCGGCCTTATCCAACTCATCGCAGGAGGCCGTGGGCACCACGACAATCCTCTTGCCGTCGACGACAAACAGGCCCGTCTCGTCGGGCGCAAGGATGCTGTTGAACTCCAGCGTGGCCTTCCCCGCGGCGTTGGCTACCGTGAGCGACAGTTTGCACGTGTACGGTCCCGTGGGAGCGGCACCGTATCCCTCGAGGGGAACCCGCGAGGCTATCAGCTCCGGCAGCCGCTCCTTGACGAAGCACTCGTACGAACGCTTGTGCCACGGTGCGGTGTATTGGGCAAGGTTCATTGGTCATTCTCCTCTTCGGTCAGATGTTTCAGCTCTCTTGCGAGTTCGTTGCGGGCATAGTGGAGGCGCGACTTGACGGTCCCCGGCGGGATGCCCAGTCGGCCCGCGACCTCGCGAATATCCATCTCCGCCTCATGTACCATTCGGATCACATCGCGCTGTGCCTGCGGGAGTGCGTCGATCATTGTGCGCAATCGCTCGGCTTGCTCCGCCCGTTCGAGAATCTGGTCCGGCCTGAGTGAAGCTGTGTCGATCATCCGTCCCGGCAGTAAGGAATCGTCATCCCGATCCGGATTGGTAGGGCCACCCGGAAACTCCAGCGGCTGGTGACGCCGCAGACGCATCGATCGCTGGTAGTTCAATGCAAGATTCGCCGCCATCCGAAGAAGCCAGCCGATGAGCGGCCCCCGCTCCTGCCATTGGTCCGCCCGCGTCCACAGCCGCAGGAACACTTCCTGCAGCAAGTCTTCTGCGGCCGCATCGTCGTTGACTATGCGGAACAGGCGAGTGCGGATTTCCAGCCCATAGCGTTCGAAC
>DATKYA010000656.1:0-2072 GCA_035528775.1 Planctomycetota bacterium
CGCATTCTCCGTGCGCCTGGTGGCGTAGGCGAATTCCTTCAGCGAGCCGAGGTGGGTCGTCACCATCACCCGGGCCCGCAGCCGGTGCAGCGCCTCGAGGATCGCCCGGCCCAACGCCGCACCCTCCTCGGGATCGGTCCCCGCACCGAGCTCGTCCAGCAGCACCAGCGACCGCTCCGTCGCCGCGCCCAGTATCTGCGCGATGTGCGTGATGTGCGACGAAAACGTGCTCAGGCTCTGCTCGATGCTCTGCTCGTCCCCGATGTCCGCGTAGATTCCGTCGAACACCGGCATCTCCGACGTCCCTTTCGCGGCGACCGGCAGCCCCGACTGCACCATCAGCGCCAGCAGGCCCACGGTCTTGAGAGCCACGGTCTTGCCGCCGGTGTTCGGCCCCGTGATCACCAGGATGTCGAAGTTCTCGCCCAGGTGCACGTCGACCGGCACCACCGGCCGGCCGTCCACCTCGGCCAGCCTGCCCGTGGTTCGCAGATGGTCGTAGGATGTCATCAGCAGCGGGTGGCGTGCCTGCCGCAGGTGCATCGCGCCCCGCGTGTTCAGCGTGGGAATCTGCATCCGAAACACCTGTGCGCACCGCGCCTTCGCGTGCAGGAAATCGAAATACGCCATCACCGCCCCCGTCTGATCGATCGCGTACGCCTGCGTGCGAACCGCCGCCGTCAGCGCCTTCAGAATCCGCACCACCTCCTCCCGCTCCTGGCCCCGCAGCTCCTCCTGCTGGTTGGTCAGCTCCACCACCGTCATCGGCTCCACGTAGACGGCTCCGCCGCTGCGCGACGTGTCGTGCACGATCCCCGGCACCTGCCGCCGGCACTCCGCACGCACCAGCACCACCGGCCGGCCGTTGCGCTCCGACACGAATTCCTCCTGCAAGTAGACCTGCACGCCCGGCGACGACACAAACTGCTGCATCCGTTCCTGCACGCGGCCGTGCATCAGCTCGATCTCGCGGCGCAGCCGCCGGAGGTCCGGGCTGGCCGAATCCAGGATCTCCATGTTCGGCCCGATCGCGCGGCCGATGTCGTTCTCGAGGTCCGCCAGCGAAAACAGCCCCTGCGCCCAGCCGCGCAGCAGCGGCAGCTCCCCCTTCTGCTCCGACAAAAACCGCCGCAGCACCCGCGCCGCCGCCAGCACCGACTCGATGTTCTTCAGCTCCTCCGGCGTGAGGGCAGAGTCCACGATCTTTGCCGTCCGCAGAGCAGGCCGCACGTCATAGATACCCGACAGCGGCACCGCCTCCCCGCGGTACACGATCATCATCATCTCCGCCGTCTCGTCGAGCAGCCGCCGGATCTCCGATGCATCCGCCGACGGCTGCAGCTCGTCAAACAGCCCCTTCGCCGGCTGCGACCCCGCAAACGACTTGAAGATCTCCTTGATCTTGTCGAACTCCAGCCGCCGCAGGTTCGCATCGTCAAACGGCTTCGGACGCGCAATTTCCATCATATCCGTTGTTGATTCCATCTGTGTGGCTACGGGCTTTTGGGCGTTGGGGCGATAGGCTTTGGGCTTGCTGCCCGCCGACCGTCTATTTTGATCGTTGCCCGTTGATTGCTACCTGTTGCCCGTTGATCGTTGCCTGTTGATCGTTCCGCCTTCGATATTCGATGTTCGTTGTTCGATGTTCCTCTTCCTCCCTTCATCTCATCATCTCATCATCCTTCCGCTCTTCTCACTGCCCGTATTTCTCCATGTACGCCCTATGCAGCCGCGCCACTTCTTTCGGCGGGATCACCAGCGGCTTCCCCCGCAGCATCGCCAGGTGAACAGTCTTCGCCACGTCCTCCGTCATCACCGCCGCCTTCAGAGCAGCCTTCGCGTTCTTGCCAACCGTGAACACCCCGTGGTTCTTGATCAGGATCGCCGGGCTTTTCCCGATGTGCTTCACCACCTGCTCACCGATCTCCTCCCCGCCGATTTTCGCGTAGTCCGAGATCGGGATCGGCCCGCCGAACTCGTCACCCATCGCCGTCAGACACACCGGGATCGGCTGCCCGAGCGCCGCGAAGCTCGTCGCGTAGTTCGAGTGCGTATGCACCACCCCGCCTACT
>DATKYA010000657.1:0-3785 GCA_035528775.1 Planctomycetota bacterium
GGCAAGCCCCTGGAGGTTATGGGCAGCGGCGAGATCCGTTCCATCATCCGCCCCCAGCCCCCACGTGGGATATCCGACGGTCGTGAGCATGAAGAGTCTGGCACCGGTCAGATACTGCTGCTGCCCGGTGACCAGGTAGGCGAGCGCGAGGAAGGCAATTGCATCGCTGGTGTTGCGCTGCCAGTACTGCCCGGCATCGAACGGCCGATCAGGTTTGACGTACGGTTCCGGGCCGGTCTGCAGGGCCTGATTGGCCACCGTCAGCACGGCAGCCCACAGCGACGCGTACGGCTCGTTGGCCAGATCGAGCTTGAGCTCCTCGACGCGCCCGGCGGTGAGGTACAAGCGGGGGTGAACGCCCCGCACTTCATCAAGCTGTGCCGGGACAGCGTTGAAGATGTACTTTTCAGCCTGAACCGAGCCGATGATCTCGGAAACATGCACATCATCGATGTAGGCTTCCACCGCAACGGGATCATTGGTTCCGTTCTCAAAGGCGATGACTGCGGCTCCGACGTCGGCGGGGCACGTGAATTCAACCCACAATTCCTGCCAGTTGCCGCGCCAGAGGTCGTATCGCTGCGTGGAAACTCCGGCGTCGGGAATGATCGTCCAGTTCCCGCCGCCAGCCGGAACCATAAGCCCCACGCGGAAATAGGGGGCGATGCCGGGCGACACGTCGTTCACCAGCATCCATGCAGCCAGCCGGTAGCGGTGGCCGGGCTGCATGATGAATGCGGGGCTGTGGAGTAGATCCCAGCCGTGCGCTCGCAACCCCCACGCGTGCAATGCGCTGCCGGCTCTGCCTGGGGCCGGGCCGATGTCGTGTTCGATCCCCGCCGAATATACCCAGCCGGACGATGCCTCAAAGCCCTCGTCAAGAAGCACCTGCACTTCGCTGGCGGCAGCCGGGGTGCACAACCACATAGCCGCAAGCAATGCAAAGGTGGCAACGCGTGTCTGCATGGCGCTCCTGGCCCTGTATCTGTACATACCGCACCGCGAATCGATCCCACGTACCCGACATGGAATCTTCCGCAAATCCATTGTGGTTCCTATATATGATAGTGTCGGCAAAGATCGGCACCGTTGCAGTGGCAGTACGAGCGGAGCGCCGCGCCCCAGCAACTTGCCGCATCGGGAGATTGCGCTCAGCGGAACAATCTACAGGAAGGACGGCCACCGTGCACGTTGTGATGTTCTATCATTCGCTGATCTCCGACTGGAACCACGGCAACGCGCATTTCCTCCGGGGGATCGCCACCGAGTTGATATCGCGCGGGGTCGCCGTCAGCATCTATGAGCCGCGGGCGGCCTGGAGCGTGCAGAACCTCATCGCCAGCTATGGTCCCGGGCCCATCCTGCGGTTCATGAAAGTCTTCCCTCACCTGCGCAGCAGGCGGTACACGCTCGACACGCTGAATCTCGACGCGGTCTTGGACGGTGCCGACATCGTGCTCGTACACGAGTGGAACGAGCACGACCTCGTGCGCCGGATCGGCGAGCATCACGCATCGCACGGCGGCTACCGGCTGTTCTTCCACGATGCTCACCACCGGTCGGTCACCGACCCACGCAGCATGGCGGCGTACGACCTGCAGCACTACGATGGCGTGCTCGCATTTGGGAATGCCGTGCGGGACGTCTACCTCGCAAACGGTTGGGCCAGGCGCGCGTGGACGTGGCACGAGGCCGCCGATACGCGCGTATTCCACCCGGTCGCCAACGCTGGCCAGGAATGCGATCTGGTGTGGATCGGCAACTGGGGCGACGAGGAGCGCAGCGATGACTTGCACGAGTTTCTCATCCGGCCAGTACACGACCTGGGTCTGGGTGCACGGGCGTACGGCGTGGGGTATCCCGACCAGGCGCTCGCCGCCCTCGAGCGCGCCGGCATCGAGTTTTGCGGATGGCTGCCGAACTACCGTGTGCCGGACGCCTTCGCGCGGGGGCGCGTGACCATCCACGTGCCACGCCGGCCCTACACGAAGGCACTGCCCGGCATCCCCACGATCCGCCCGTTCGAAGCCCTTGCCTGCGGCATTCCGTTGGTGTCGTCGCCATGGGACGACGTGGAGGGCCTGTTCGAGGCCGGCAAGGACTACCTCGTGGCAAACGACGGCAACGAGATGATGGAATGCCTGGACGAAGTGCTGCGAGACCACGACCTGGCACATGATCTCTCGGAGAATGGCTTGCGGACCATCCTGGGGCGGCACACGTGCGGGCATCGTGTGGACGAGTTGCTGGCAATTTGCAGAATGATAGACATTGCGGACGACTCCCAACAGCAAGCTGCGGTCGTCGAGAAGGGACTGGTGAATGCGTAAAGGTCTGTCGATTGCATTTTTCGGCTCCAGCCTTGTGTCGGCGTATTGGAACGGAGCCGCCACCTATTACCGGGGCATCATCCGTGCATTGCACGAGCGCGGGCACAGCGTGACCTTCTACGAGCCCGATGCCTACGACCGCCAGGCGCACCGCGACATACCCGACCCGCCGTGGGCTCGCGTGGTCGTGTATTCCGCGAAGGGAAGCGAAGGCGTGCGGGACGCCGTTGAGCCGATGGAATCGCAGTCGCTCAATGCCGCCACCATGGGGACTGTCGGACAGCCTATCGTGGTGCAACGGCCACGCCATGACCCCTTGAACTGACGGTGCATTTCGGTTATCCTCTTGAGACGACGCTCGCTGAAGCGTTCGTCTTTCATCGTTCGGCATCCCCCCTGGAGCTCGCGCATGAAAAACAAGGACACGCTGTTGACTGCCGTGGCATGCTTGTTTCTGTGCATGGTGCACGCCTATGCCCAGGAAACCGGGCAGGGCCGGCACGATCGCATCTATGCCGTACCGTTGCCCGGCAAGGTGGTGATCGACGGCAAGCTCGACGACTGGGACCTCTCGGGCCAGATCGAGATGTACGTGATGCTGGCTTCGCGCGAGATGCAGAGCGCGAAATTCGCCATGATGTATGACGACGATGCCGTCTACCTGGGCGGCATTGTCCGCGATTCCACTCCGCTGATGAACCGCCACGCGCCGGAGACCACCGGCGACAAGGCGTGGGACGCCGACTCCTGCCAGTTCCGCATGTGCGTCGACCCCGCGCACGGCTATCCGCTCGTCGAGACAACGTTCGGCGCCAGGAGCAAGAAGCCCGAGGAGCTGAACTACCGGATCAAGCACATGCTGCTGTGGCACTACACCGACCGCAAGGAAGCCAACCTGCAGATGCACCAGAGCATGCGCTACCTGCCACCCGAGGGCGCCGATGGGTTCGGCGTGGTGCCCCGCGATCGGTTCGCCGGTGCATACGTGAAGTCCGACGACGGCCGCGGCTACTCATTCGAGTATCGACTCCCGTGGAAGACGCTCGGAGCAGACAATCATCCGAAGGCCGGCGACGTCGTTGCCGGCACCGTGCAGTTCAACTTCAGCCGGCCCGACGGCATGAAGACGGCCGGCATTTCCGGCTGGTCCTACGACGTGATGTCGGGCCCCGGCTTCGCCTTCCAGAACACCGGCTGCTGGGGCAAGATCATCTTTTCGGAGAAGGGGAACCTGCCGCGCGACCTCGTGGAGGAGGGCGTGCCGCCCGAGAAGCCCACGCCGCTGTCATTCGAATACGACCTCCCCGAAGATGGCGAGGTGACCATCGCGCTCATAAATGACAGACGCGAGGTAGTGCGAACGATCATCGCTCAGGAGCCGCGGAGCGCCGGCCGCGTGATCGAAAAGTGGGACGGCCTCGACGAGTTGGGCCGGCCGATGGCGCCCGGCACCTA
>DATKYA010000658.1:0-3089 GCA_035528775.1 Planctomycetota bacterium
AGGCAATGGAGGATCCGGCCCGATGTACGAGTTGAGGCCCAAGGGCGTGTTTGCCCACAAACGAGTTTTCACCAATCCCCGTGCGATGGCGCGGATGAACCGCATGCTCGGCGCCCTGGGCGTTCGCGAGGCTGACGTGCCGCGCGTCGATCTTGGCGACATCGACCGGATCATCGAGCTGTCGGGGGCTACCGAGGAGATCGCGACCTCCGACGTGATCAGCGGCGGCCACGGCCGCATCCGCCAGGGCCACCTCAAGCAGGCCCACGATCCGGTCATCGTGTTCAACACCTTCGTATGGAACGAATCGGAGCGGCTGGCTGCGCCGCGCAAGCTAGCCAATCCGCTCGCCTCCCGCCTGCAGAACCTGTTTTGCGGGGTCGGCGAGGACTTCGCCTACAGCCGCCGCGACCTGCTCACCCCCAACGCCCCGCACTACGTCTGCCAGGGCGGATGGGGAGTCCACACGCTCGGCGGCTGCGTCCACAAGTGCGATTACTGCGGGCAGGGGTTCATCGTCAACATCATGCTCGACCTGGATGAGTTCTGCGAGCACCTCGCCGGGATGTTCGCCCGGCGCCCGCAGCAGCTCCTCTACCGCTACGATCTGTTCAGCGACATCCTGGCGTTCGAGCCGGAATACGGGGCGTCGGAAATCCTCGGCAACTGCTTCGCGGAGCACGGCAGGTACCTGCTGCTGTATACGCGCAGCGACAACGTTCGTTTCCTTGCGGACCTGCCGCGTCGGACGAACGTCCTCATCAACTGGACGCTCTCCATGGAAACGCAGGCGCGGGTGATCGAGCGCGACTCGCCGTCGCTGGACGAGCGGATCGAGGCCATGCGGTTCTGCCAGGAGCACGGCTACGTGGTGCGGGCGGGCTTCTCGCCGATCATCCCGATCCGCGACTGGCGCCGCGAGACCACCGACATGCTCGAGCGCCTCTTGGCGAAGGTGCGGCCGGAAGTGCTGCGCGGTTGGGTGCTCGCCATGATGGACGCCGCCGAATTCGAGAGGATGTTCGACTCGAGCATGATGGATCAGCACCACATGCAGCTCATGCGGGAGGAGGCGCCCGCCCTCAACGGCACGCACCAGGCGCCGTTTCCGCTCGATGTCCGTGCCGAAATCTACGCCCACTACCTCAACGAGGTGAAACGCCTCAGCCCCGCCACCCCGTTCGCGCTGTGCACGGAGCATCCGGACCTGTGGCAGATGCTTTCCGACAAGCTTGCCATGACGCCCGACGCGATGTTCTGCTGCTGCGGCGGGCTCAGCGCACCCGGCGGATGGCGGGCGCACACCGGAGACTGATGCCATGGCAACAGCACCCAACTTCATCGTGCAGTCCCTGATGCGGCTCGCCTGGATATCGCCCATGCTGCTGTTCTACCTCCTGGCCATGATCCTGTCATTCGTGTACTGGAACCGGCATCCGAGACCGTGCCTCCTCGTCTTGCTCGCCGTCGGACTCATGCTGTTCACAACGGTCGGCTTCATGGTCCTGCAGGCGTATATAGTCAACATGATCGTCAAGAACCGGTGGTCATCGGCGCAACTGAGCTACGTGTTTGCTGCGATCGGCCTCGTGAGGAGCATCATCCATGCCGGCGGGCTGGGGCTGCTGCTGCTTGCGGTCTTTACCGACCGGCCCCGCTCCGCGATACCAGCCGGTCCTGCAGCCCCGGAGAGCCCGATGCAATGAAACGCCCACCCGTCGACAAGCTCCGATTTATCAAAGAAAACCAAAGGACCAAAGAAATCCAAGCGAGAACGAGCATAACTTCCTGACGCTCTGCCCTGCTGCATGGCAGTTCCCACCGGTATTCCCGAGCCTGGAATCAAAGATGGACATGAAATGCATGGTGCACCCGAGATACCAAGTCGGCGACTGTCCCGAATGGCGTGAAATTAAGGCCGGAAGAGGGCGGGCGATTCGCGGCGACCGCTTCGGTCGCAGGAAGACATCGCTCAGCCCGCCCCTACAACGGCCGCGGCTCCTTAATTTCACGCCATTCGCGACTGTCCCTGGTCGTGCAGCGAACGATAAGGTTTTTTTGCGAGAATGACACCGCCAGATTGCGGGACGGCCGCCTTGTGCCGGCCGTTGTCTACGTATCTGCCGCTTCCATTATCCGTCCTTTTCCGTTGATTCTCGCCGCCCTTTCTGGTACAGTACCGAATGGCGCGAGATTAAGGATGTTTTTGTAGGGGCAGGCCCCCGTGCCTGCCCCCAAAGCGGCCACAGGGGGCCGCCCTTACAGCTAATCTCACGCCATTGGGAACAGTACCATCTTAGGTTTTCAACGGATTCGGAACCGGCTTCGGAATCGTCCCGCGGTCGATTTCCCGTGGTGCTCAAACCGGCGCCATTGCACGTTTTCATGCGAATCTATGCCGTCATCCCAGCCCGGTATCAGTCCACGCGTTTGCCGGGAAAACCTCTCCTCAACGAAACGGGCAAATATCTCGTGCAGCACGTCTACGAGCGGGCCGCGGCGGCGAGATCGGTTTCCGGCGTGATCGTGGCGACGGACGACCGCCGGATCTTCGACGCCGTGCTCGCCTTCGGCGGCCGCGCCATGATGACCTCGCCCGATCATCCCTCGGGGACGGATCGCGTGGCCGAGGTGGCTCGCTCGCTCGATGCCGATGCCTTCATCAACGTGCAGGGCGACGAGCCGGAGATCGATCCCGCGATGATCGATGCCGCCGCCGGCCTGCTGGCGGATGACCGTGCCGCCATCTCCACGCTCGCCGTTCGCTCGTCCGATCCGCAGCGGTTTCTCGATCCCAACTGCGTGAAGGTGGTGACCGACCGGGAGGGCTTCGCGCTCTATTTTTCGCGGTCGCCATTGCCCGGCGGCAAGAAGCTCGACGCCCGCGTCGCCGCGCCTGGGTTTCGCTTCCTCGTTCACGTGGGGCTGTACGGCTTCCGCCGCGATTTCCTGATGCGATTCGCCGAACTCGGCAAGTCGCCGCTCGAGGAGCTTGAGAGCCTGGAACAACTCCGGGCGCTCGAAAACGGCTACCGCATCAAGGTCGCCGTCGTCGAGCACGAAGCGATGGGCGTGGATACGCCGGAGGA
>DATKYA010000659.1:0-9793 GCA_035528775.1 Planctomycetota bacterium
TTCCCCCACTGGAAGCAGAATCCCGACATGGATTCCATCGGGTTCGACGTGATGCTGGCGGACGCGGATGCGCCGGGCGTGGATGCGGTTCATCCCGCGATCAAGTGCGCTTTCCACCTGCTGCAGGTCGGCTCGCACTTCATGGGCCCGGCGCGGCTGAGCGTGGCGAAGCTGGAGACGCAGCCGGTGCAACTCGCGGACGTTCAGCAGGCCGCGCCGCCCGCCGCCGACCAGCTCGTTGAAGCCCTGAAGGCCGCCACCACCGAGACCGCCGAATCGCTCGCGCAGCACGTGCTCGATTACCTGCCCACTGACCAGGCGGGCAAGGTGGCCGACGCCGCCTTCGCATGCGCTCAGAAGCCCGTGAAGCGAGCCGGGCTGTTCATCTACGCGCAGCGCCCGCAGCTTCCTGCCCCGGCGCCCGCACTCGTGGCGATGCTCGAGCCGGGGGCGTCAAACTACGGCTCGTTCTCCGACCACGACCTCCGGCAGTACGCGATGATCGCGCTCGCCCGCCGCGGCAAGCTGCCTGTCGACAGGTTTTTCGGGTTCTACACGCGGGTCGACGCCCCGCCCGTGCGGCTGACCTACGTGTGGGCGCTCGGTGTGAATGCCAACCGCGCGATCGTGCCGGAGCTGTGCAAGCTCTTGTACGACGGCAACCTGCGCGTGCGCATGATGGCCGCGCTCTCCCTGAGCGCCCTCGGCGATCCCGCCGCCATCGCCCCGCTCCAGGAAATGGCCGCAAACGATCCACATCACTACGGCCAGAACCAGGCCAGCCTCGCGATCAAGCAGTTGCAGGCGAAGTGATGGGGATTGGCCTTCGGGAGGGTGATTTCACCACGAAGACTCGACGGACACGAAGAAGAGGAAGAAAGAGGGAGGACAACGAAGGAACGGAAGAGGAAGAAAAAGAGCGATGATGGGATGATGAGATGAAGGGATGAAGGGATGAAGGGATACAGAACGGGCCTCGTTCCTCTTCCTTCGACGTTCAGCGTTCGACGTTCGTCTTCCTCTTCCTCTTTCTCACCCCATCGCCCCACCGCCCCGTCTCCTTTTGTTCTCCGAATCTGCGGGCTTGCTTTTGCGGGGGTCCTTCGGTAGAATACGGATTTCCGGGTCACCTTGTCAGGAGGACTTACTATATGCCGTCATTAACCACGTTACGTGCTCTGATAGAGGATGAGATGGTTCAACTGGAGGAGGAGGGCTGCGACGTGCACGTGACCGCGTCGGACATCGAGGCAGCATCCGGGAATCTCGAATCGCTGCTGGCGATCTACGGCCAGTTGCGGACGCTCAAGCCGCGAGCCGATTTCCCCTACCGGGAGCCGTCGGACCTGGCGTCGATCCGGAAGGAGCGGCCCCAAGGCCCGCGGCAGCTCAACGTGCGCACCTCCGCCAGGAAACTGACCGACCGCCTCCACGGGGCGTGGCTGGGCCGCGTGGCCGGCTGCATGCTCGGCAAGCCGGTCGAAGGCCGCACCAACGACTGGATCCAGGCATACCTGCAGAACGCCGACGCCTGGCCGCTGGCCGATTACTTCCCCAGGAAGTCGTGCGACGCCGACGCCAAGCCGGTCGAACTCTGCGCCGATTGGTGCCGCGGCGGAATCAACGCCGGAGCGTCCGACGACGACACGAACTATACCATCATCGCCCTCAAGCTGATGGAGGAGAAGGGCTACCAGTTCACCACGGCCGACGTGGGGGCGCTGTGGGTGCGGCTGCTGCCCTACGGCAGCGTCTGCACCGCCGAGCGTCAGGCATACGCAAACCTGGTGAACGAGCTGCCCCAGGCCGACGTCCCCCTGTACCTGAACCCCTATCGCGAGTGGATCGGGGCGCAGATCCGGGGCGACTTGTTCGGCTACATGACGCCCGGCAACCCCGAGCTGGGTGCGGAGCTGGCGTGGCGCGACGCCGCGTTCTCACACGTCAAGAACGGCATCTACGGCGAGATGCTCGTCGCCGCGATGCTCTCCTCCGCACTCGTGGTGGACGACGTCGAGCAGGTGGTGCGCGCCGGCGTGGCCGAAGTGCCCCAGCGATGCAGGCTCGCCGAAGCCGCCAACGACGTGATCGCCTGGCATCGCGAAAAAACCGACTGGCGGGCCGCATTCACCGAAGTGATGTGCAAGTACGGCCACTATCATCCCGTGCACACCATCAACAACGCCTGCTTCGTGCTGCTGGCCCTGCTCTACGGCGACAAGGACTTCACGTCCACCGTGGGCATCGCGGTGATGTGCGGGCTCGACACCGACTGCAACGGCGCCACCGCCGGCTCCATCTGCGGAGCGATGATCGGGGCCAGGGAGATCCCGTCGAACTGGACCTGGCCGCTGAACGACACCCTGCTCAGCACCGTGAGCGGCTTCGGCAAGAACAGGATTTCGGAACTGGCGACCCGCACGAAGCGGCTGTGGAGGTAGGTTGACGGGACGAAGGGAGGACGGGAGGACAAGATGAAGGGATGATGGGATGAAGAGATGATGAGAGCGCCGCTGGTTTCTTTCCCATCATCTCATCACCCCATCATCTCTTCATCGCATCATCTTCCTCTTCTTCGTGCTCTTTGTACTACTATCTCGAGAATCTCTCGTTTTTCGCGCAAGATTCTGGCGCTCAATGGACTCGATGGACTGGATGGACTCAGTGGACTTGGTGGTGGGCCCAAGCCCCAAGCCGCAAGCCCCAAGCCTAAGAAACTATCTCAAAACGTCCAACACGGTCATGTAGGGGCACACGGCGTGTGCCCCTGGGCGGACGCCGTCCGCCCCTACATGGGGGTAGCCTTTTGAGATAGTTTCTAAAGCCCAAAGCCATCTTTGGTTGCGGCCTTGGCCGCGCTGTGCCCTTCGTACCTTCGTGGCCTTCTTCATTGCTTGCGCTCGCAGAAATGCGAAAGGAGAGCTTCGCGGTAGCAGAATCGTCGTCGGGCCGTTTACATTTTCTTACGAGCTGCACGTCGAGATATTTCACCATGCTGGTGAAATTCCGTTGCTCTTGAGTCGCCGGGGTGGTATATTCTTTGGCAAGGGAATGATCCAGGACAGATTGGTCGTGCCGGGCGGCGGCGTGCGCCGCACGCAGGAGTTCGTTTCCGCCGCGGGGCGGAAGGGGCGCCCGACTGCTCATGACTCACGGCGCTTCTCCTGACGATGGATCACCGGGAGGGCTGAAGTTCTGAACCTGCTTCAGCAGCGTGCCGAGACTTGAAGGAGACGCCATTAACAGCTCACCGTATGGTCATGATCGAGGGGACTGCAGATGCCGCGCAACCGGGGCAATCGACCGGCTGGCGGCACGCTTGGTTCATTCGGCGCTTCCTGCACGGCGTCGGCGTTGTTGGCAGGGGAGCGGCCGAGTCAATGATGGTGCAGCGGGAACCGGCGCGGTCTTCGCGGTCCGCGTCAGGAGGCAAACCCACATGGGAACACGCATTCTGTTTGCAGGTGTCGCTCTGGCTTGCGCGGTGGTGCTAAGCGGGTGCGGCGGCGAGAAGTTCACCGATCTGCGCGAGAGCATCCGCGTGGCCAAGAACGAGCCGCAGCGGCTGGAAGTGATCAACGGCCGCTACAGGATCGACCCGCCCGACGTTCTCAGAATCACCGTGCGCGACAACAAGGACATGGATGCGGAAGTGATGGTGCGCCCCGATGGCTACATCACGGTCCCGCTCGTGGGCGACGTCTACGTTGCGAACAAGACGCCCGAGGAAGTGGCCACCATGCTCGACCAGGAGTTTGGGCACTACATCAAGGACGTCAAGACCAACGTGGCGGTGATCGGATTCAACAGCAAGAAGATCTACGTGTGGGGCGAGGTGGAGAAACCCGGGCCTCAGCCCTACACCGGCGACATGAACCTGGTGCAAGCGATTTCACAGGCCGGCACGATCACGATCCGCTCTCAGCCCAAGAAAGTGCGGCTTGTCCGGGGCGACCCCGAAAAGCCCAAGGTGTTCAGGGTCAACCTCAAGGAAGTGACGCTGCGAGGAGTGACCGATCCGAACCTGCAGCTCCTGCAGGACGATATCGTCTACGTGCCGCCGAACGGCTTCGCCAAGGTCGGCTACGCAATCGACAACGTCCTGTTCCCGTTCCGGGGCCTGCTGAGCGTCATCTACGGGTATGGGGCGGTCAGGAGCGTCTCGCAGTAACGGCCGCGCGACGGAAACGCCCGGCATGGCAGCCTGAGCCTGGCAACGTACGGCGGGCAGAGAGCCGCGTACACCACGCGGCTCCCCGGCCTGTCGCGGTTCTCCGGTCGGAGGTTTGAGTTCTCATGCAACAGACCACGCAATCGTTCGACATCTCGAAGATCACGACCGTCATCAGGCGCCGCTGGGGGGTGTTCGTCCCCGTCTTCTTCGTGCTCCTGATCGCGTCATTAGTGGCCGCCGAGCTTTGGCCGTGGGCGAAGTATCCCGGAGAATGCGTGATCGACATCGGCGTGACCATTGCGGAGAAGGATATCGACAGCGAACTCCACCGCTACGGGACGCTTCGGGAGGCGAACGCCAAGGACAAGCTCGAGACGCTCAAGCAGAAGATGATCAACGAGGGGAACATTCGCGAGCTGATCGTTGGTGATACAACCGGAGGCGGGGCCATTCCGGGGCTTGCCGAAGGAATAGACAAGTACTACCCGAGTGCCGTGCAGCGGGAGATTGCCGTCCAGCGAGAGATCAGGAAGATCGCAAGAAGGATCAAGGCCGAGCCGCAAGGCAACGAGTACATCAGTGTCACATACGCCGGCAAGAACCCCGAACTGACCACGGCTGTGCTGACGAGTCTCTTCGAGAAATTTCGCGGCAGCCTGACGGCTGCCAACACCAAAGAGTACCAGGACACACTGAAGATCCGCCGCGAATCGAGAGAGGCCTACAAGAGGGATATCGAGAAAGCAGAGACTGATCTTCGCGAATTCAAGGAGGCCAACAAGGAAAAGCTGCTGATGAAGGACCCGGACTTCATCATCAAGCGAAAGCAGGAGGCGGAGGCTCGCCTTGCGGAGATCGGGCCCGAAATAAAGGCCAAGGAGGCCCGCATACAATTCCTCGTTGAGCAGATGCAGTCTACTGACGAGAAAGTGGCACGGCCGGTCGCCCCCAGCAAGACTGCTCGCCGCATCAAATTCGAGAGCGCCATCGCCGATCTCGAAATCCAGTACCACATGATGAAGGACCAGTACACCGACGAGCACCCCCGTGTGCAGAAACTTCAGGAGCAGATCAACAAGCTCAAGGAAGAGATGGAGAAGGAACCCGCCACGGAAACCGTTGCCGCCCCGGAGCCGACCTCGAATCCCGTCTACGCGGAATACCGGGACGAGGAGAATAAGGTCAAACTGGAGCTTGAGCAACTTGAGAAGGAACTGGAGAACAAAGCTGAGTTGGTAGAGAATCTCAAAGACGCCATCAACACGATTCCGCGCCTGCAGGAACAGGAAGAAGGGTGGAAACGGGCGATCGAGACGTACAAGACCCTGCTGCAGAGGGCAATCCAGGATGAGAAGGAGGCCAACGATAGGGCCGAACTCGCCAGGATCGAAAAGATCAACGCTTTCAGACTGGTGCGCATTGGGGCGTCGCCCATGAAGGACCCGAGCGACTGGAGGCAGGTGCTGGCCGTGGGCGTCTTTCTTACCATGGTGATATCCTGCGGCCTTGTGGCGGTGCTCGAACTCTTCAATCAATCGCTCAGGACGGTTGACGACGCCAGGGATTTCCTGTCGCTCCCAAGCCTGGGCGTTGTGCCGGTGATCGTAACGCCCCACGATGTCCGCCACAAACGGATGGTCTTCCGGATCGTGGTGATCGTTGTCCTGTTGCTCGTTGGGGGCGTCGTCGTGTTCTGCATGACCAATGAAGACACGCGCAAGTGGGTGATCGAGCAGTACGAGTCGGTCACGAGGCACCTGCAAGGCATATACTACGAATACAGGCCTTGACCTGGAACTGGCCTGGCCTGCGAGACGGATGATCGGCAGCGTGAAACCAGGAGCGCAACTGCCGTGTACGAAGCGTTCTACAACTTCAAGGAAAAGCCGTTCAACCTGACGCCGGATCCGGACTTCCTGTACCTCAGCCCGGGCCACAGGAAGGCGCTGGCGTATTTGAAGTTCGGCCTGGAGAGCGGCGAGGGGTTCGTGCTCGTCACCGGCGAGATCGGTTCTGGCAAGACCACACTCGTCCGATCGCTGCTGCGCAGCCTCCACCCGAACGCCAGGCCGGCATGCGTGGTGAACCCGAAGGGCACGTTCCGGCAGTTGATGCGGCTGATCATGGCCGACTTCGCCGTGATCCCGATCACGGAAGACGCCTCCCGCGAGCGGCTCCTGGCCGAGTTCGAACGATTCGTGCGCGACCGGGCCGACCAGCGCCTGCCGACCGTCGTGATCATCGACGAAGCGCAGAACATCGACCCCGGTACCCTCGAAGAGCTCCGAATGCTCTCCAACCTGGAGACCGAGAAGAAGAAACTCGTGCAGATCGTGCTCGTCGGGCAGCCGGAGCTTCGCAGAATGCTGCAGGCGCCGGAGCTTGAGCAGTTCAACCAGCGGATCGCCATCCGCTATCATCTCGATGCACTGTCGCCCGAGGATACCGCAAAGTATATCCGGCACCGGCTGGAGGTGGCGGGGGGGAAGGACACGTCGGTGAAGTTCTCGCGCGATGCCTGTGAAGCGATCTACGCGTATTCGCGAGGCGTGCCGCGCAAGATCAACGTGGCCTGCAACGCCGTGCTGATCGCCGGCCTGGCCGACAATGTGAAGTCGTTCAACGGGCGATACGTCCGCGAGGCGATCGCGGACGTCGAGGGCCTGGACCGCTCCGACGCGGGCGTGCCGGAGCCGGAGCGCCGCATCGGCGAACAGGCCCCCGCGAGCCGTGGGAACCGCGTGCTCAGGGAGAAGCCGGTGCTGATCGGCGCAGCCGTGGGCACCGGAGGGCTGGTCGCCCTGATCGTGTTTGCCTGGTCCAGCCTGCTGAACCTGGTCAGGAGCGCATTTCATCTGGTGTTTTGAAGCGGATGCACGCCGGCGGGCTACCCGCCGCCGAAGCGTCTCCGCACGCAGGAGCAACCCGCTGTGTCGAAGATAGAAGATGCCCTGAAGAAGATCGAAGCGGCCCGCGAGCAGGCACCGTCAGCCGAGGGGGAGCAGGCTCCGCCGCCCGCATCGGTCGTGATAGGGAGCCCTGCCCAGGCGAATATCGATCAGCGGATCGTGGCCTATCATGAACCGCTCGAGTCGCCCGCTGCCGCGTTCAGCCAGATCCATGTCGATATTCGCAATAATAATCCCGAGATATCGACCATCGGGTTTACGAGCGCGTGGAAGGGTGAGGGCAAGAGCGTGGTGGCGCTGAACGTCGCTATCGCACTGGCGCGAGACTGCGAGGAAGCCACCGTTTGCATCGTTGATGCCGATCTGCACAAGCCTTCGCAACACAGCCTGCTGGGCCTGCAGAACACGGTCGGCCTCAGCGACGCCCTCACGGGCACCATGCCAGCATCGTCTCTCACGATCCCTACTCCGGTCAACCGCCTCTTCCTGCTGCCCGCCGGGAGCAAGGCACCCAATCCCAAGAGTCTTTTTTCCTCCGCGCGCGTCGAAGATGTCATCGCCGAATTGCAGTCTCGCTACACCTTTACCATCTACGACTGCCCCCCAGTGCTCCTTTGCCCTGAAACAAAGGATCTCGCCGTGCATCTGCAGGGAGTTGTCCTGGTGGTGCGGGCCAACAAGACGAACCGGAAACTCGTCGACAAGGCCAGGGCGAAGCTTCAGCCCGAGACCGAACAGGGCGGGGTAGATATCATTGGCTTCGTCCTGAACAAAGCCGAATCTGAATGGAAGATCGGGCGCAAACACAAGCGCTGAACCGGCGGCCCTGACGACGTGCCTTCCCTGTTCCCAACCTGATCGCATGACGGAGGTTGTCCCATCAAACCCACGATACTCGTAACCGGCGGTTCCGGCTACATCGGCAGCCACGTGGTGAAGGAATTGCTGGGGCAGGGCTATCCGGTGGTGGTGTTCGACCGCAACCGGCTGCCCGACGGCCTCCGGCGGCTGGCGGACGGCGCCCGGTTGATGGAGGTGCAGGGCGACCTCGCCGATTGCGCCACGCTGCACGCCGCCATCCGCACGCACGGCCCGAAGGCCGCCGTCCATCTCGCGGGCGATATCGCCGTGGGGGAGTCCGTCGAGAATCCCGCGAAATACTACAACAACAACCTCGGCAACGGGCTGAACCTGCTCAACGCCCTGCTCGCACACGACGTGAAATGCTTCGTGTTTTCATCCACCGCGGCCGTCTACGGCATGCCGCAGACCGTGCCGATCCCCGAGGACCATCCTACCATTCCTATCAACCCCTATGGCCGCACCAAGCTGATGATCGAGCGAATCCTGTCGGACTACGACGCCGCCTACGGGTTCCGGTCGATCCGGCTGCGCTACTTCAATGCGGCGGGGGCAGACGAGTCGGGCCTGATCGGCGAGGCCCACGACCCTGAAACGCACCTGGTGCCGCTGGTGCTGCAGGTGCCGCTGGGCAGGAGGCAGCACATCCAGATCTTCGGCACCGATTACCTGACCGCCGACGGCACGTGTGTCCGCGACTACATCCACGTGACCGATCTGTCGGCCGCACACGTGCTCGCGGTTGAGGCACTGCTGAGCGGCTGCCGCAGCGACGTCTTCAACCTCGGCAACGGCGAAGGCCACAGCGTGCGGCAGGTGATCGCCACCGCCGAGGATGTGACCGGCCGGCCGATCGCCGCAAAGGAAGGCCCCCGCCGGGCCGGCGATTCCCCCGCACTCGTCGCGTCGTCGAAGAAAGCGATGCAGGAATTGGGATGGAAGCCGCGGCTCCACGAACTGCAGACCATCGTGCGCACGGCGTGGGAATGGCACCGGAGAGACGGGAAGACCGGATGATGGGATGACGGGATGAAGAGATGACGGGATGATGAGAGCCCGATGAGCCTCTTTCCCATCATCTCTTCATCCCATCATCCGTTCGGTTCTTCTCTTCTTTGTGTTCCTTCGTGTTCTTCGTGTTCTTCGTGTCTTCGTGGCAAATCCACACATCAGAAGTGCCAAGGGGTGATTCTTGCCGCCAACTGCGGGCACCGTGATCGTCACCGGCGGGGCCGGATTCATCGGATCGCACCTGGTCGAGAGCCTGCTGGCCGATGGCCGGCGGGTAGTGTGCGTTGACAACTTCAACGACTTCTACGACCCGGCGTTGAAGCGGGCGAACATCGCTGCCCACGCGGGCAACCGCCTGTTAACGCTGATCGAGGCCGATATCTGCGATCTGGATGCGATGCGGCGGGTATTTGAGCAGCACAAGCCGGCCCAGATCGTGCACCTGGCGGCGCGGGCCGGCGTGCGGCCTTCTGTCGAGCAGCCGATCCTGTACCTCGAAGTGAACGAGCGCGGCACACTGAACCTGCTCGAATGCTGCCGCGAGTTCAGGGTCGAGAGCTTCATCTTCGCGTCGTCATCGTCGGTCTACGGGGTGAACAGCAAGGTGCCGTTCAGCGTGGACGACAAGATCGCGCTGCCGATCTCGCCCTACGCGGCCACGAAGTGTGCGGGCGAGTTGATGTGCCACACGTGGCACCACCTCTACGGCATCCACGCCACGTGCCTGCGGTTCTTCACGGTCTACGGCCCCCGGCAGCGCCCGGATCTCGCGATCCACAAGTTTGCCCGGCTGATGGCCGCCGGCAAGGAAATCCCCGTCTACGGCGACGGCTCGATG
>DATKYA010000660.1:0-12526 GCA_035528775.1 Planctomycetota bacterium
CTCGCGGTGCGGAATCCGGTTCTCGTCGAGCGCCCGCACGAGCAGCCCGCCGATGGGCTCCTCCGCGAACCCGGGCGGCACGAACACGCACCCAATGCGGAACCTCGGAATCAGCGAAATCGCCCCGCCGATGTGGTCGGAATCGGAGTGCGAGATCATCAGCACGTCGATGCGGAGAATGCCGCGCTTCCACAGCGCCGGGGCGCCCACCAGCGAGCCGGCGTCATAGACCGGGTTGCGGTTGCCGCAATCGTACAGCATCGTCTTGCCTGAGGGAAACTGGAAGAACACGCAGTTGCCGTGGCGGACGTCGAAAACGGTGGCCGTCATTCGCCGGGGCTGGCCGAACCCGAGCGACGATACCGCGAGGAGCGCGAGCAAACCTGCCGCGGCGATTATCAGCCGGGCCGGGCGAAGCCGCAGGGCATTACGGTTAATAATCGCCACCAGCAGTGCATAATAGATCAGCAGGAACCACGCGGGGGGCGCTGACGCATAATAGTACGAAACCGGCAGCAGCGTGGTAGCGTAAGCCACCTTCTCCAGCACCGCCGCAAGCATGGCGGCGGGAACACTCAGGATCGACGCTCCGCTCCAGACCAGCGACAGCGGCAGTTGCACCACGAGCGTCAGGAATCCGGAGACGACGACGACCGACGCGAACGGGACGAAGATGGCGTTGCAGATCAAGCCGCTGACGTTGACGACGTTGAACGTGTGCGCGATCACGGGCAGCACCCCGATCGATGCCGCCAGCGACGCGCTGATCGGCGGAAACGCCCACCGCCTCACAATGCCCCACAACCGCAGCCACGCGGACTGCTCCTCGGGCGCCTGCAGGTCCTCCAGCGGGCTCTTCAGCCTGTTCAGCAGGTTCCGGATCGGCGTGTAGAAATACAGGATTCCGAAGATGGCGAGGAACGATAACTGGAAGCCGACCATGAACAGCTCGCACGGCGAGACCACCAGGATGGCGAATGCGGCGAACGCGAGGCTGTTGATGCTGATCTGCCGTCGGGCGACGATTCCGCCCATGGCGGCAAGCACAATCATCACGGCGGCTCGGACCGCCGGCGTGCGAGCGCCGGTCATCAGCGTATAGCCTATAACGGCCGCCACGATGATCAGGCTGCGTGCGCGAGGCGGCAACCGAATGATCTGCACGAGCCACCACACGGTGGCCGCGATGATGCCCACGTGCAGCCCGCTCACCGCCAGCAGGTGCATTGCTCCGCTGTTCTGGAAACTCGCGATCACTTCGGGCGACAGTTCTTCCACGGCTCCCGCGAGCATTGCAGCCAGGATCGACCCGCCCCTGCTGCGGCCGCCCGTGCTGAGCAGGCTGACGACGTGCCGGCGGACGATCGCGATCAGGCGGCGGATTCCCCGGGCCTGGTGCACGACTTCGACTCCGGCCGCATCGCTGACGTACAGCACGGCGCGGATCCCATGGCGCCGCAGATACGTCCGGTAGTCGAACTGTGCGGGATTGGATGCCGCTGCCGGCGCCTGCAACTCCCCGACGAGCCGCACGCGGTCGCCATAGTGCAGGCCATTGCTCGCGCCGGCGATCTTGACCTTCACCCTGCCGCGAGCCGGTTGCGTGCCGCCCCCGCCGATGATGGCCGATACATCGGCGTCCAGCGCGGTCTCGTACCACGGTTCGACCGGCCGCGGATCCGACAATGCGAGCGGCCTCTTCAGCGTGATCACCGGCTCCGTGCGCACGATGGCGTCGAGCTTGACCAGGATGCGATCGTCGGATGCGTGGTGTGCGATGTCGTCCGGAGGGAGGTGGAAGTACTGATAGGCGTGGTCGGCTCCGCCGGCCGCGACGAATGCGGCGAGAATGGCGGCTGTCGCCGGTGCCGGCCTTCGTGCGAGCGCCGCGACGACGGCGGCCGCGATCGCCGCTACGCCCAGGGAACACCAGAAAGCGAACGGGGCGGCCGTCCAGTTACTGACGGCCACCCCGGTTGCGAAACACGCGGCTATGGCCAGAAACGGCGCACGCTTGACGGCGACCGCGACCGGGTCGCAGACGACCGGTGCGGTCGAATCGGCCGCAACGTTCGCCGGCCTGCGGGCGGGCGGCGTGCCGCCGGTCGAGCCGCTCCGGCCATGCGGATTTCCGCCGGCTGTGTCCATGGTGCGTCACGTACGGCCGCAGCAGCCGTGTCGTCCGTGCTAGTATTCAATCGGCTCAAAATCGAAGTTCGCGTCCCACTCCTTCACTTCGTGCTGCACCGCCTGATTCTTCACCAGCGGATCATCCTTCACGAGGTCAACGGCTTCCTCGAGCGATTCCGCGCGGAAGATCAGCATCCCGCCGGAATTGTCGGACCACTTGCCGGCGGCAACGAACTTTCCTTCGCTCTTCAGCCGCTCAATCCACGCGGGATACTGTGGGGCGGCCGGGACAGCCTTGAGCATGTTGACCAACTTGGCGGTCATCACGTACATCCGTTCTTTCGTTTTCACGCATTCCACTCCTTCTGCGTCGACGATCGTCGTTTCGCTCCCCGTCGCGGACGGGGTCGCCGGCAAGATCAGATAGCTTCATCATTCGGCCGGCGGCGACCGCGCTCCGGTTCCGGCTCGTCTCCATCGGGCTGATCGCCATCGTCGGGTTTCCGGCCGGCGGCGTCGATGACCTTCTTCACAACAAACAGCTTCGACCCTGCCCGCAATGCGAGCGCGATCGAATCGCTGGGCCGGGCGTCTATCCGGATGGTTCGTGCTTCCACGCCGTTGCCCACGCCGAGGTCGATCTGCGCGTAGAACACGCCGTCTTTCAGGTCGGTGATCGTGATCTTCTCGATGGTCCCGCCGAGTTTCGTGATCACGGAGGCCAGCAAGTCGTGTGTCATCGGCCGGGGGGCTTCCACCTCGTTGAGGTAGCGCCAGATGGCTGCCGCTTCGGCGGGTCCGATCTGGATCGGCAGGAGCATCGACTTGTCCTGCGTTGCCAGGATCACGACCGGCACCTTGTCGGTCGGATCAATGGCGATTCCGTGAACCGTCATCTCGACCGGTTCCGGCTCTGGTGCGTCGGCCTGGGCCGGCGGTTCTTCCGCATGCAGTGCGCGGCCGGTGCCGCCTGCCATCCAGCACAGGCCGAACAGTGTCACGAGCATCATCTGCCGGGGCATCGCCATTCTCCTCACCGGACATAGCTGAACCTGCCTATCTCAATCACTCCAGTAAACTACCATAGCTTGTGTTCATGGCACGAATGACACATAGCTGAAAATACATGCCGGGCGGATATCGGACGCCGCGCCAGGGCGCCTTTACTTCGCGAGCGTCATCGCGAAGATGTGCAGGTCATCGCTCTTCGGCAGCGTGATCGCGGTAAGATCCTTGGCGGGATCGAGCGCGATCTTCTGAATGAACACCCTGCAATCGACCGTTTCGTTCTCTCCGACGCGCGGGACAGTGATGGCCTCAACCTCGCCAAACGAGGCCTTCGCGCACCAGTCGGAGACCTTCAGTACTGCGTCAGTTTTCGCATCGCCGTACGAAAGCTCGATGGTCGTCTGCTGGGAGCCGTTGGTGGCGGCGGCCAGCACAAACAGCGTGCTGTACTTGCCGGGCTGGTCGACCTTCAGCGTCTGGCCGTCGGCGGTGACCACGTTCTTCTCGGCCTTGAAGTCGGGCAGATTGAACTGCACCGAGCTGAGCGGCTTCGTTCCGGTGGGAAGCTTGTCGGCCGGGTAGCGATTGCCCCACCCGTCGAGTCCGGTCTCGCCGCCGGCCGCGTTGGCGTTGAGAGCAGCCGCGAGGTCCACGGCGGTGTACTCGAGCGCCTTCACTTCGGGCTTGGGAGGCGTTGCCGGCTTCGGGGCTTCCGGCTTCGGGGCTTCCGGCTTCGGGGCCTCCGGCTTCGGTGCCTCCGGTTTCGCCACAGAAACCTTCACGACCGTCCGCTGCGGCGTCTCCACCTTGTTTTCGACAGCCCCGACCGCCGGGACAGCGGATTTGGTTTGCATGCCTGATGACTGCGATTCTGTGCCGGTGCATCCTGAAACCAGAATCAAGACCACGGCCATCGCACACCACCGATACTGCTTTAGATCCGCCATAGTATGCACCCCTTTCTGTATGAGGATCGGGCTTGAAGCCCGAGGCAACAGCCTCGGGCTTCGATCGCCCATCGGAGCAATTCGCGGCTAAAACCGGACGCCCTCTTCCGCCCATCACAGCTTCATCGCATCCTGCAACAATGCCTGTATCTTGTTCTTTTCCGCATCATCATTGCAGAGCTTCAGTGCGTTTTCAAGGTTTTTAATGGCATCGTCCTTGAGTTCCCGCTTTCCGTTCTTGCACCAGAGCAGGCAAGCCTGACCGAGTTTGAAGAACGCCTTGTAGTTCTTCGGCCCGAGGACGACCGCCTTGTTCAGGATTCCAACGGCACGCTGGAACTTGCCCTTGTCGAGGTAGAGGTCGGCAGCCTGGAAGTAGATATCGAGGTTCGGCTCGCCGCCGGCATCCTGGATGATCGCGTTGAGATCGTCGGAACGCCCCGCACGCTTGAGGATCTCCGACATCCATGCGAGCAGGTTGGTCTTCTGCGCCGGGTATTTCTTGATCATCTCGGCGTAGAGGTTGATGATCCACTTCCGGATTTCCTCATGCTGCGGCTTGTCGGCAACGTCGAAGTAATCGCCGAAGTAGATCTTGTCGAACAGCCACTTCATCCGGGGCGCGTAGCTGGAAGTGTCGCGGCCTTGGCAGAACGTTTCCATCGCCTTGTGGAGGCTGTCGTATGCCTCGGCGATCCGGTGCTCCAGGATATAGACGTGTGCCAGCTCGCAATAGTACGAAACGTTGTTGGGGTCCTCCTCCAGGAGCTTCAGGTAGGCAACGACGTTTCGCGGTTCCATCCCTTCCGCCACGTTGAGCGTTGTGCCGGGGTCGACGTCCACCGTGCCCTTCCAGCTCACGTAGTTGGTCTTCTGCAGCACGATTTCGTGCGTGCCGGGGGCGGTTGACACGCTGAGGGGCGTCTTGCCCACCCGGCAGCCGTCGAGGATGATTTCGGCGTCCGACGGCTCCGACGACATGTTCAGGAAAGCCTGTTGGACCGGCTGCAGATCGACAACGACGTCGGGCGTGCCGTTCTCGATGAGCAAGGCCCTGCTGCAGGTCTTGTAGCCGGCGAGCTGCACGCGAAGGGAATAGCGGCCGTTCTGTGGCGGCAATGCCACGGGAGTCACGCCGACGAACCGGTCGTTCAAGAAGACCATTGCACCCGGGGGATTACTCTTGACCGACGGTGCGGCCGGGGGCGAAGTGGGCGCGAGGTTTTTCGCCCCTGCCGTTCGATGCCCGCCGGCCTGGAACCCGAGCACACTGCCGAGCCCGGCAACCAGCACCACCACCATCGCGGGGATCACTATCGATCGAGTACGTCCTTCAGCCATTGTGCCCTTGCTTTCCCACGTGATGACAAACCGCATCGTGCAGTGGCCCAACGCAATCTCGACGCCATCCCGCAGCCGCACGGGGCGGCGGACGGATTCGGCATTCACGCGAGTGCCGTTCTGACTGCCGTTGTCTTCCAGGATGAAATAGGAGCCGTCCCATTGGACAGTGCAATGCCTGCGCGAAACTTCGGGATCAAACAGGATCACGCTGTTGCCGGTGCCCCTGCCAATGGACAGCGGTGCGTCTTTCTGGATCGAGACGACCCGGCGGCGTCCTGATGGCTCGGTGATGATGAGTTGAGCGGCCATGGTTCGGCGATCTCCTCCTCGTCGCCAATCACGGCGAGAGGATGCCCTGCGGCGGCGCCTGCTCGTCGAGATTCGTGGTCAGGTAGATCTGGTCGAGCCGGGCACCATCTTCCGTGTTCCGGAATTCGATGGTGTGCTTGCCCTTGGAGAGGCGAAAGACTCCGTCATCGCCCTTCAGGCACACCCATTGCCAACTGTTGTAGGTGCCGTCTTCGCCGATGGTAGCCTGAGGGCCGTTGTCGACCGTGACGCCGAAGCTGTTGCCGCAGCCGTCGGTCCACCACACGCGCGCCCACAGGCGGTAACGCCCCGCCTGCTCGATGGTGGTCTTGAACGCCACCTTGCCGCTGACCTTGTCGCCCTTGCCAACGCCCTCGGGCAGATCGACGTACTTGCCGGCGGATGCCTGGAAGATCTCGCCGCGGGCTTTCGATGCGTCATCGTTCGCCACGACCATCGGTGGCGATACGGCGGCGTCTTCGGCTTCCAGAACGATCTCGACGGTCGATGATACGCTGATGAGTTGGCTGTCGGACCCGTTGCCGCCGTCGCCGGGCGGGGTGCTGCCGGTTTCCCGGGGTTTTTCCTTGCCGCAGCCGGCAAATATCAGGGCGGCAGCGGCCAGGATCAACCACATCGGGAGCGTGGCCGCAGGGCTGATTCGTTTCGCAGTGAGCATAAGTCCCTCAGAGTACACCAGCAGTGATGCGATGCGGGGCCAGCTATTCCTTGGCAAACTATACCACAAATGCCGGGGCGAGTCAACCATGCGCCCGGGGTGCCGTTGTAACAAATCGTAATCGCCCGCCGGCAGCGTGTGCGGAAATCCGTTTACTCCGGCCCGCCCGTGCACAATAATAGTTTCGGGAGAATTCGCATGAAGCGCCGCAATCAACAGCACTGGTTCTGGATTGCCGCGGGAATCGCGGCCGTGGCCCTGATTCCCCTGCTGCGCAACGGCTGGATCGCCGGCAGGATCGCCCGCGTTGCCGATAGCGTGCTCGCCGGCGACGACCGGCCAACGCAGGCAGTGGGCGGGAGCGTTGCCGACGGCGATACGTTCAGCACGCTCGACGGCGAGGCGGTCCGCCTGCTCGGTATCGATGCGCCCGAGCACGGCGAGCTGTTCAGCCAGCAGGCCAAACGCCGCCTTCGCGAGCTTGTGGTCGGCCGGGAGGTGGATCTCGTGTACGACGTGGAGAAAACCGACCGCTACGGCAGGCTGCTGTGCCACGTGCATGCGGATGGCTTGTGGGTGAACAAGGCGCTGGTGAGCGAGGGGCTGGCCAACGTGTACATCGTGAGGCCGAACCTGGACAAGACGGCGGAATTGGTTTCGGCGCAGAAGGCGGCGCGCACCAGGAAGGCCGGAATCTGGTCGGTCCCGCCGCCATCGCCTGAACCGTACTATCTGCGCTCGAAAAACAGCTTCCGCTTCCACCGGCCTTCGTGCAAGCTGGCGCGGGAGATCTCTCCGAAGAACGCGGTGAAGCTCACAAACCGGGAGGCCGCGCTGGATGCCGGCCTCAGCCCCTGTCGGACGTGCCGCCCATGACACGGTAGCCGCGCTGTTTGACTTCGCGGCTGGCCGCCTCCAGGATCTCGGCAAAACGCTCCTTGCGGAAGCTGCGCTTCCACGAGTTGTAGATCAGCGACCCGAGCGACTTGACGCGGGCGTTGCGGAATCGCTTGGCCACCTCCTGGTTTCCATTCCGGATCGCCCGGCCGGCGTGCTGCCAGCCCATGCGGATATGGTTCCGGACGCTCCGCCGCAGCAGTGTTGCGATCGAGTTGTGCTTGAAGTACTGCCGCACTTCCCGCCACGCCTCCACGCACGTCGAGAACGCCAGGTCCAGCGGATAGTTCGGGATCAGATACAGGAACTTCGCGATCTGCACCGGATGATACACCTTGCGCATGATCCACGTGGCGTAATGCTGGAGGTCCATCGCCGAGCAGCCTTCGTCGGGCTGGAAGCACACCCAGTTGCCGTCGTACTTGTCCCAGTCGACCAGGTTCCGGGGAAACACGCGGCCTTCCGCCTCCAGCCGCTGCCGCAGAACCGTCCCCGGCAGGGGCACCGGCTTCATCACCTGGATCGTGTCGATCTTCGTCCGCCTGATGAAATCGAGATATATCTGGGCGCGCTCCTTCAGCGACGTGCCCGGGCGGTACTGGGAGTCCTTGAACGTCGGATACCCGAAGATGAACATCCCGTGGATGTAGAAGCTGTAGCTTCGGAGGATTTCGGTATATTCCTCGAGTTTCGCCACGGTGAGGCCCTTGCGCATGTTGCGCAGGTCCTCGTCGATCGGCGACTCGTACCCGATGCACAGCGTGGTAACGCCCGCCTTCTTCATCAGGTACAGCATCTCGTGATCGCGAGCGGTTTCCGCCCGAACCTGCACCACGATATCGAGCGGGCGCTTCGTGCGGGCGCGGTAGTCGATCAGCTTGCGGCACAGCTCCTTGGAGCCGGCGCGGTCCTGCACGAAGTTGTCGTCGACCACGAAGAAGCACTTGTGCCCCTGCTCCATGTAGGTGGTGAAATGGCGGAAGGTGGTTTCCGGAGAGGCCGAGCGGCACGGGCCGAGGTGGTCCTTCACCGAGCAGAATTCGCAGGAGAAGTTGCAGCCGCGGGTGCGGGCCACGGGGATGAACTGGATCTTGCGCCGGGTGTTGACGATCAGGCCCAGGTCGGGCATGGGCAGGGCGTCGAGATTCGTGAGGGGCTGGCGCTTGCCGGTGTTGACGGTGCTGCCGTCGAGGCGGAATACCAGGCCCTGCACGGTTGCCGGGTCCCCGCCGGCCGCCAGAACCTTCAGCAACTCCGACAATGAGTGCTCCGCCTCGCCAAGCACCACGTAGTCGATCCCGTTGGCCAGGGCTTCGTCGGGAAGTGCATTGATGTGCACGCCGCCGGCAAACGTGACCGCTCCCATCGCCTTGTACTGCCCGGCCACGTCGTACAGCCGAGGGATGGTCGACGTCAGCCCGCCGTAGAATCCGACGAAGTCGGCCGGCCGCTGCTGCTGGACCACTCGGTGGTCAAGCTCGCCGCGGTAGTTGTTCTCGTCGATGACCTCAACGTCGAACCCGGTGAACCGGCGCACGCACGTGGCCACGCTCATCGCTCCGAGGGGCGGCATTGCCACGCTGCTGTACACGTTGAAGTAGGGGAAACGGGGAATGATCAAACGAAATCGTTTCATTGCACGTGCTCCATGCGGATGCTCAATCGGTGCGCTGAATCGAAGGCTGCCACGCATCGCGTGGGAAGGGAGGCTCGGGCCAGTACTCTCACAGCCTTGTATCCCGTTCACAACCTGAAGGCGTCCCCCAGGTACAGCCGGCGTACCATTGGATCATCCACGATTTCCGCTGGTGTGCCGTGTTTGATGATGTGCCCTTCGTGGATGATGTAGGCACGGTCGGTGACTGCGAGCGTGTCCCGCACGTTATGATCGGTCAGAAGAATGCCGATTCCATCATTGCGCAATTTGCTGATGATGCGCTGGAAATCGGCAACGCGTTTCGGATCGATGCCGGAAAATGGCTCGTCCAGCAACAGCAGCTTTGGCTGGTTGATCAGAGCCCGGGTGATCTCGAGGCGGCGGCGTTCACCGCCCGACAGCGTGTAGGCCCGGTGCCTTGCGACTTTCTCCAACCCGCTCTCGGCCAGCAGCCGTGCGGCTTCACGAAGCCGCTGCTGCCTGGTCAGCTTCATCCCCTCCAGCACGGCGAGCAGGTTGTTCCGCACGGTCATCCGCTGGAAGACGGATGGCTCCTGCGACAGATAGCCCATGCCGAGCCGCGCCTTCTGGTACAGCGGCATGTGCGTCACGTCCTCCTCCTGGAAGATCACCTGGCCGCCGTCGGGCCGGATCATGCCCATCGTCATGCGGAACGACGTGGTTTTTCCGGCGCCGTTGGCACCCAGCAGCCCGACGGTCTCGCCCGGCTCGACGTCGAAGCTCACGTTGCTGACGACGCGCTTGCGGCCGTAGCTCTTCACCAGGTTGCGGACCTCGAGCAGTGCCATATCTTCAGGCCATTCAACCGCCGTCACAAATCCAACATCATACACTCGAAGGGGGGCGAATACAAGGTTCGTCCCTACGCATGTCGTCCGTCGGCGAGGGCGAACACAAGGTTCGCCCCTACGCCCGCCTGCCGATGAGGGCGAATACAGGATTCGCCCCTACTCCATGAATCCGAGCCTTCGCGGGGGCGTGAGGATGAAAAACGCCTTCCCGACGATGTTCTGGCTGGGCACGGGACCCCAGTCGCGGCTGTCCCGGCTGTTCGTGCTGTTGTCCCCGAGTGCCAGGTACTCGTTGTCCCCGAGCACGTAGGTGGCATCCTTGCCCCAGTCAGGTTTCCCTTCGAGGGACCTCGGTGTCATCTTACTATAGTAAACATCGCGCCACAATTCAATGTTATCGAGGGCCGCACCCTTCGTGGCATGAAACTGCACGGTGCTCGGCTTGTCGTCCGGCGTCTGCTCGTTGCGGTAGTCAGCGGCGACGGAAATTACAGAGCCGGCAGCGTCGGCACCACTCGCATCGCCCACAGTGGCGGTGTAGATGCCGTCCACATTCGTCAGGGTCACTTTGAGCTTCGCCGAACCAGGGCCATGGTGCAACTCGCCGGAATCGGAGCCAACTTCCTGGCCGTCGCGCTTCAACTTCAGCTTCGCCTTGCCGTCGGCGGCCATCGACAGGCTTGCCTCGAACTGCATGCCGTAGCTCTGGGTCGCCGCCGACCACGTTCCACCGGCCTCCGGGAGGCTGAGGTCGAGCAGCAGCTTGATGTCGCCCACCGAGCTCCTGCCGCTGCCGACGCGCGAATCCTGCCAGGCGAAGCGGTTGTCCGTAATCCACTCCATGTGGTCGCTGAAGCGTCCGTCGGCGATCCGCCGAAGGTAGGACGCGGATGCGGAGTCATCGACGGCCACGAGGCTGCCGTCGTCCTGCACCTCGAAGCCCTGCAGATCCCACGTTTTCAGCGTACCGGATTTCAGCAGGCCGGGCATGTCGGATAGGTAGCGATCGTTCAACTCGCGGATGCCGGGATCGGCGTCGTTGCGCTCCTTCAGCCAGGCGGCGTACCACTGGCGGAAGTTGGCCCCGCCGCGCCGCCCGATCTCGAACATCTCGGGACCGACTCGCGACACGTCGATCTTCTTCGGCAACGCCGACTCCGCCCGCCGCTTCGAGCTGGCATACACGTAGTCGATCGGCGTGTGGTTCTCGAGCAGCCGCAGTTGCTCCTCGTATTCGACGATGTACGTGCCGGCCGGCCATCGCAGGATGGGCCCGCTGGCCGCGTGCTCCACTCCTCCGCCCTCGCGAGCCTTGTTCAACCGGTACAGCAGTTCCGCTTCCGTGATCATCTTCTCGTCGGCCAGTTTTCGCCACAGCGTCTGTTGAACGTCAGGCGGCTTCCGGGCCAGCTTGCCGTTCACGTACAGGTTGCCGTTGTGGATGCGGATGGTCTCGCCCGGCTTGCCGGTCAGCCGCTTGATGTAGTGCTTGTCGAGCTTGTCGGGGTCGGGGCAGTAGAACACAAACACATCCCACCGCTCCGGATCGTAGACGCTGTAGTAGAACTTGCTGACGAGAATGCGGTCGCCTTCCGACGGGTCGCCACGAAGCGTCGGCTCCATCGAGCCGGTGGGGATCTTGAACGCCTCCAGCACGAAGCAGCGGATGATCATCGCGAGAATGAACGCAATGGACAGCGACTCGGCGTATTCGCGGATCTTCGACGATGTATGCTTCTGCATCCTGCCCCTCCGGTTATTCGATTGACAGCACCGCCAGGAATGCTTCCTGGGGCACGTCGACACGGCCCACGCTCTTCATGCGTTTCTTTCCTTCCTTCTGGCGATCCCACAACTTGCGCTTGCGGCTGATGTCGCCGCCGTAGCACTTGGCGGTCACGTTCTTCTTGATGGGTGCGATGCTCTCGCGGGCGATCACGCGGCTGCCGATGGCGGCCTGGATGGCCACCTCGAACAGGTGCCGCGGGATCTCCTTCCGCAGTGCCTGCACCAGCTTGCGGCCGCGCCGCTCGGCCTCGGCCTTGTGCACGATGAACGACAACGCGTCTACCTTCTGCCCCGCCACCACGATGTCCAGCTTCACCAGGTCCGCCTGCTTGTAGCCGATCAGGTCGTAGTTCATCGTGCCGTATCCGCGCGTCACCGATTTCAGCTTGTCGTAGAAATCGTAGACGATCTCGCCCAGCGGCAACTGGTAGATCATCATGGCTCGCGTGGGGCTGAGGAACTCGGTCGACTTGTAGGTGCCGCGCCGATCCTCTGCCAGCTTCATCACCGGCCCGATCGAGTCCGCCGGCAGCAGGAACGACACTTCCACCAGCGGCTCCCGCATCTCCTGGATGTAGTTGGCGTCCGGCATCTGCGACGGGCTTGATATCTTCACCACCTCGCCCGACGTCTTGAGCACCTCGTAGGTGACGTTCGGGGCGGTCTTAATCAGCGAGAGGTCGTTTTCGCGCTCCAGCCGCTCCTGCACGATCTCCATGTGCAGCAGGCCGAGGAACCCGCAGCGGTAGCCGAAGCCGAGCGCGTCGGACGTCTCAGGCTCGAACCAGAACGACGAATCGTTCAGGCTCAGCTTGTCCAGCGCGTCGCGGAGCGCGGTAAACTCGCTGTTGTTCGCGGGGTACAGCCCGCAAAACACCATCGGCTGCGGCTGCACGTAGCCCTTCAGCGCCCGCACGCCCTCCGCCTTCTCGTGCGTGATCGTATCGCCGATGTC
>DATKYA010000661.1:0-2239 GCA_035528775.1 Planctomycetota bacterium
AGCGTGCAGTTCGCACCCAAGACCGAAGGCCGCACGCCCGTGGACTTCGAGCTGACCGGGGACCGGCTCCACGGTGAACGCGAGGATTCCGGCGGGCACGCTGGCCCCCGGTGCATACGCACTGAAGCTCGACGGCAAGGACACCAACGTGATCGTCACGATCTCGTCGGGCGTGATCGACTCGTCGATGCTGGTCTCGCAGACGGCGCCGGCGAACCAGTTGAAGGCACAGCAGGGCAATTTCATCGTCGGGAACGCCGCGGGCTTCGGCATTCTCGACGCGAACGGCATGCCGGGCAAAGACCAGCGCAAGCGCACCGCCATGCTGAACACCTTTGATGGCGCCACCGCCGCCGACCTCCCCAATCTCATCTACATGTACTGGACCGGCTACGTCACCCACAAGCCGTGGGGCACCCGGAAGACCTGGGAAGAAGCCAGCATGCAGGAAACCATGCGGCTGTTCAACTTCCACGTCGCCCAGCGGCTGCGCCGATACGCGCCCAACATCAAGTGCATCGGCACGATCGACGAGCCCGGGCTGAACTGGGGCACAACACCGGCCGGCGGTGCTGCCAGCGGATTTGCCAACTGGGATGCCCAGGCATGGTACGAAGCCCACGGCTGGGATTGGACCGACAATCCCCCCAGCCGCGACAACGTGATCTTCATCGGCGCGACCGACGATGCCGGGCTGAAGGCTGGCGTCGAGACGCTCGCCGGCATGGCACGGTAGGGAACCGCAAAGACACAAAGAACCCGAAGGACTCGTAGAAGACAGGATGAAGATGAAGGATTGAGGAATTTGCGGGATGATGGCAGAGGGGCCTATTCATCCCTTCATCCCTTCATCTCATCATCCCATCATCATCCGTCTTCTTCTTTGCGTCCTTTGTGCTCTTTGCGTCTTCGTGGTGAATCAGACCTTTGTTGTCCTGAACTGCGGCAGGTGATCTTTGTTCTGATCGAACATCGCCTGCACCATCTGCTTGGTCTCGTCGAGCGAGAGCACGGCGGAGGTGAGCGGATCGTAGGCGATCGCCTGGAAGACGATCCGGGGGTTGCCGGTGATCGCGCCTTCGACGGCCATCTCCTCGACGGCCACGCTGATGTTGTTGAGCGCGGCGCACTGCGGCGGAAGCGCTCCCACGTGGATGGGGTTGAATCCGCGGCGGTTCGCCACTACGGGCACCTCGACGCACGCGCCCTCCGGCAGGCTCGTGATGAGGCCGCTGTTGGGCACGTTGCCGTTGAACTCGTACGGCTCGCCGCCCATGTAGGCGTTGATGATCTTCGCGGCGTACTCGTGCCCGCGCTTCAGGTCAAGCGGCTCCGTGCTCTCCAGCCACTTCTTCGTCTGCTCGCGCCACGTCTGCTCGCCCTGCTCGTACCACTTGAGAACCTGCGCGTAGACGCCGGGGTTCCACCCTGTCCCGTGCGTGCAGTACTTCTCGATGAGGTCCGGCCGCTTGCGGAACCACGCGTTGTACTCCGAGTTGTGCCCGCTCGACTCGGTCACATAGTAGTCGAGGTGGATGAACATCTCGTTGCGGACGATCTCCTCGTTGTAGATTTCGGGCTTCTCGACGGCCCTGCGGATGAGCGGGTAGGCGTCGGTTCCCTTCCAGTTGAACTTCAGATACCACGCCTGGTGGTTGATGCCGGCGCAGACGTAGTCGACCTCGGCCATAGGCGCGCCGATCCACTTGGCGAGCATCTCGGCGGTGCCCTGCACGCTATGGCAGAGGCCGGAGACTCGCACGCCCGTTTCGCGCTGCATCGCGCGGCACAGCATCGCCATCGGGTTGGTATAGTTCAGCAGGATGGCGTTCGGGCAGTAGCGCTCGATGTCGCGGCAGATGTCCAGCATCACCGGGATGGTGCGCAGCGCCCGGAAGATGCCCGACGGCCCGCGTGTGTCGCCCACGTTCGTATCGACGCCGAACTTCTTGGGGATTTCGATGTCGTGCCGCCACACGCTCACGCCGCCGGCCAGTATGGTGCAGAGGACGGCGTCGGCCCCTTCGAGTGCTTCGGCCCGGTTCAGCGTGGCCTGCACCTTCGCGGGGTACTTGCCCTGTGCGATGATCTTCTCCGCCGCCCGGCGGGCAAACTCCAGCCGCTCCTCGTTGATGTCAACCAGGGCGATGGTGGCGTCCTGCAGGAGGGGGAACGTGAGCACGTCGCGAACAAGCCCCCGTGTGAATCCGAGGCTGCCCGCGCCGATGAATGCGATCTT
>DATKYA010000662.1:0-5089 GCA_035528775.1 Planctomycetota bacterium
GCCGCCATCGGCGGCGGAAACTGGTACGCCGACATGACGGCCCGCAACAACCAGAACAAGCTGATCGTGCCGGAGCTTGCCTGCGCGGACTGGGCCGCCGCCGACGGCCTGCTGGCGGAACTGGGCAGCCGGGCACGCGGGGCCGGCAAGGAGGAAATCATGTTTCTGGTGCCGCCGGTGGGGCCGTTCGCGGAGGCGTGTTTCGAGCGGGGCGGCCGCCTCTTCGAGTACATCACGCCCAATGGCGGCGGCATGGGGCGCATCATCGACCTCACGCGCTTCTGCCGGCGCCTCGCGCCGGAGCTTCGCCGGCGATTGCAGGCCTCGCCTCTTGCCGCCGAGCGGATTGTGCTGCCCATCACCACCGATCTCGGCGGAATGATCATTGCGGCGGATTCCGGCAGACTTCGCGTCGAAACCGCCGACCTGCCGCCGCGCGGCTGCATCAGGATTCCCCAGCCGGTGCTCACGAAGCTCGCCTTCGGCTATGACGAGCCGGACAAACTCCTCGCGCGCGAAGGCGTGCGGCTGAAACCAGCACAGCAGCGGCTGCTGTGCACCATCTTCCCGCGCCGCCAACCATACTTCTGGGCATTGGATAGATTCTGAAGGAATGGGCGACCGGCGACGGAACCGGCCCGACCCACGCCGAGGGGCGCTCCCCCTCCAGCACGGAATTCGGAACCGACCACACGTGTTTCACGTTCCTGTAAGCGGAACGCCGCACCGTGACGGCGGCTGATCTGGAAACGCACCGTGTGAGAGGGAGAGGGAGGACGAATGCGCGCCCCGGGCGTTGCTGCCATGCTGGTCATCCTCGCGTTTGCTGCCGTGCCCGCGCGCGCGGAGCGGGCCGATAACATTCGGAGCTTTCCCGTCATCGACTTCGGCGCCTTCTGGTGGGAACCGCCCCTCACAGGCGAGATCGGGTTCCCCAGCCGCGTCGACGGAGCCGACAACAAGATCGACCTGAGCCAGGACCTCGGGTTCAAGTCCGTCGCTGCCGTGCCCGTGGCCAAGGTACACGTGTTCGTCTCGGACCGCTGGCTGCTGCGGCTGGAATACTGGCAACGCGACCAGGAAGCCGACAGCATACTGGCGCGCAGCGTGGTGTTTGGCAGTGTCCGGTTTCCCGCCGGCGAGAGAGTGACTTCCAGCTTCACCGCACGCAATGCCGACCTGATCGCCGCCTACGAGATCCCGCTGCTGCGAAAGCTCAGCATCAGCGTCGCCGGCGGCATCAATTTTTTCAGCTACGAACAGCGGATCAGCGGGCGTTCCGGATCCGACGAATTTTCCATCGTTCAGACGTCGGGCCTGCTGGGACTGGCGGGCGAATGGGCGTTGAGCGACCGTTTCGGCCTCTGGAGCTGCTCGATGGGAAGCTTCGACAAGGGCATCGCCGGCGACCAGTTCCTGATCCGCACCGACACCGCGCTCCTGGTACGAATTCTCAAGCGCATCCGGTTTTCCATCGGCTACCGCAGCTTCTGGTTTGGGGGCAAGGGCGACGGAAACAGCCTGCACTTCGAGCAGATGGGACCTTACGCCGGATTCACCGCGGGCTTCTGAACACGGCCGAGACCGCCAAACGCTTCTCCGCAGATAGCATTCCCTGGCTGAACAACCGATCACGCTGTGGACAGAGGCAACGAGCGAGGCGCGGCCTTACCGGCTCCGCTTTCCTTCCGCCGAACCTCCAGGGCGTTGCCCTGGGCTGGATGGAACTCTGCCCCTTCGGGGCTTGAGAAGAATACGTCACCGAACTAATGAGCCAGAGCGCTTATTTGGCAGGGGCGTCGAGATGTGCGGCCCAGCGGAACAGCCGCCGGGCGATTTCCCAGTTGTCGGCCTGCTCGAGGGTACCGTTGGCAAGCCAGCCGCCGTCGGTGCCGACGACCACGCGGCCGGTGCCGGCCTCGGCGATGGCGAGGATCGGCCCGCGCGGGCCGACTTCTCCCAGCGGGCCCACCGGCGCATCCGGGGCAGTGCCCGCCGGGCCCACGATCACCGGCACCGCAGGATCGTTCTCGAGCACCACCCGCGGGTGCGCGAAATGATCCGGCCGAACGTCCAGCAGGCTGCCGTAGATGTATTTCCACTTCAGCCCGCCGACGATCGGAGCATCCTTCGGGATCGTGAATTCCTTCACGCCCACGTCGAAGTGCAGCACCTCCATGCCGAACTGCGCCAGCAGCCTGTTCGAGTCGCGCTTCTCGCAGTTGTGAGCCGGGGTCTGGTTGCTCATGAAGACGAGCCCCCCGCCATTCTGCACGAACAGCGCGATCTCGTAGGCGTCGCGCTCGGTGACATGCGGGGGTGTCTTGCCGCCACGGGCCGCCTCGCTCGGGTTCACGATCAGCAGCACCGCCACGTCCTTCAGGGTGGCACGAGACATGGCGTCGGCGTTCACGCGAACGTCGAAATGCTCCTTCAGCCGCTCCAGGATTTCACTGTAGTTTCCGGCGGGAAGGTACTGTTCCTCGCCTTCCGCATGATAATAGAGGCTGTAGAGCAGCACCGGCCTGGCGGGCTGATCGGCGCCGGCCGCACTGCCGGCCACGAGAACGGCACTGCCGGCCACGAGAACGGCTCCAGCCGCGAACATCACCGAACACCACGCAAACGCTTTCATCCCGATCTCCTTATTCACGTTTCACGGCGCGTTCTGGAAGCAGTCATCAGCTCGCGCGCGGCATCCCGGTGCAGGTGCGGATTGAGGCACGCCCTCCCGTGGCACCGCCCGGCCAAATACAAACACAGCCCTCCTTCGGTGATGGTGGAAGGGATCCACTGAAGGGCCGCTATCGACCGTTGAGCATTCTTCTTCAATCGCCCTCCTTCTCCTGATCCGCCTTCTGCGCCGGCGGCTGCCTGAGATGCTCGTCGCACCATTTCTGCAGGTTTTCGAGCAGGGTCTCCCGGTCCGGCGTGCTGCTCGATTCGCCGAAGGCTTCCCGCACGACCATCCACGAGATGAGGTCGGCCGCGATTTCGTTGGGATGGTAGTTGCTCTCCACGCTGGGGAAGGCCGCCTGGTATTCGTCGACCGCGTCGAGATCATCGAACACGGGGACGTTGTCCTTCACCGTGGGCCGGAAGCCGGTGGCGGTCTTTTCGAGCGAGATGGCAAGCGCGCGGAAATCGTCGGGCATGTGGCGGGCATTGGGCGCAAGCAGCACCAGGGGCCAGATGTACCGGCGGTCCGCTCCTTCGCCAAGCGGATAGGCCCAGTGGTCGGTGCCGTCGGGATTCACGAGGTGGTACTTCTTCAGCCAGGCGTTGCTTTCGTCGATCTTGGCCTTCTCGAATTTCCACACCTGCGTGTAGAGCGAATCGAACAGCCCGGGGTTGAGCCGCTGCACCACGTGGATTTGCTCGTGGAGGAGCGTCTCGCCGTAGGTGCGCATGGCGAGCCGCGCGGCTTGTTGTGAGCCGGCTCCCATTGCCTTGATCGTTGCCATCTGCTGGCACGTTCGCACCGATATGACGATGTGTTTGCCGCGGGTGTGCGGCAGCGAGCCCTCGATGGAATTGGAGACCTTGATGAAGCTCCAGGGGATGGACGCAAGCCACGGGTATCGCTCGCGCACGACCGGGTGCAGCCGTTCGATGAACCAGCGGGCAGCGTCCTGGTCGGCCTGGTTGAACGCCCGCACGCCGGCCTGGTAGCGGCGCCTGCACTCGGTCCTCTGCTCCTGGAGCGATCCGCCGTGGATCGGCGAGTCGGTCTTCACCGACATCTCGAGCGTGTAGAGCTTGCTGAAGTAGGGGTCGAGCGAATCGTCGGCGATCGCCTTTGCGGCGGCCTTCTGGTTGAGAAACGTGATCGAGGGTCCGGCGGGAGCGTCTGCCTCCGCGGGGCCTTCCCCGCCGCATGCGAACGCCGCCCACCACAGCAATACGCCAAGCGCCAGTGCGAGCCGGATGTCCCTGCACATCTCGAGTCCTCCTTGTACCGGTAGTTGTGCCGTGCCGCGGGGCGGTGATCCGCCCGTTTACATGCGCCTATTGTAATCGCGGGAGGGAGTTTGTCAAGAGGCCAAACCGGGATTTGCACGTGAGGGGGCGGGCGGCGGGTCTTCCGCGAGAATGGTGTTCAGCGCGACGCGCCTGCCGCGGCTGGCATGCCGTCCCACGTGCGCCCGTCCAGAATCCTGCCCGCCTTCTTCTTGTTGAACCCGCCCCATTGCTTGAAGAAGAATGGCACGTGCCCGTTCCGGCACAGGTCGCGGACGTCCATCACCCATTCCGGCCGCATGGGCCGGGCGCCCGGCCCCGATTCGCCGCCGACGATCACCCAGTCGATCCCCGCCAGGTCCAGGCCCGGCAGTGCCCCGAGGAGCGGCTCGCACGAGAGGAACTTCACGGCCGCGCCGGTCTGACGCAGGTGGTCGATCCGGAAGCTCCAGTCGTTCCTCTCGACGCTGACGCCCATCCACACGTGCGGCGGCCACGGCAGTGTGCTGCTCAACTGCAGCAGCCGCTCCGACCGCTTCGTGAGCACCTGGTACGTGTGCCGATCCGCCCTTCGCATCACGTCGAACACGCGCAGGGTGAACTCCGTCGGCACCTCTTCATGGAACAGGTCGCTCATCGAATTGACGAAGATCATCTGTGGCCGCGACCACCGCAGCGGGAGGTCCAGCATGTTCTCGTGAGTCGTCACGGCAAAGCCGTTGGCGTAATTCGCCTGCCCCATCGCCTTCAGTCGGCGTGCCATCCGCTCGGCGTAGCAATGGGCGCAGCCGGGGCTGATCTTTGTGCAGCCGGTGACGGGGTTCCATGTGCATTCGGTCCATTCGATTGAAGTCTTGGTCATGAATCCAGCATGCCAAAACATCAGGGCGGAATCAACCATGGCCTCGCCGATGGCGCATGTTATGCTTGATAAACGACCGCATTTCTGCTCCAATCTAGATAGGTGGTTTGCGGACAGGGGGAAATTCCATGCACGACAGAAAGCCAATCGTGGGGATCACGTCCGGCGATCCGGCGAGCATCGGGCCGGAGGTGGTGGTGAAGGCGTTGCTGGATCCGGCGGTGCGGGCGTGCTGCCGGGTGCTGGTGTTTGGCGATGGGCGTGTGC
>DATKYA010000663.1:0-9623 GCA_035528775.1 Planctomycetota bacterium
CGAACTGGCAAACTGACGAACTGGCCAACTGCCCAACCTAGACTCCCAGATCGGTCTTGGTGGACAGCCGGTGCATGATATCGCGGCGGCTGATGATTCCGATCATGTGGCCGTCGTCGACAACGGGGAGGCGGCCAACGTCGAACCTCGCCATTCGCGTCACCGCGTCCATCAGATCGTCTTCCCGATGCAGGGCGAGATCCAGCACTTCGCGGTTGGCGATGTCTCTCACCCGTGTGCTGCCCCAGGCGCTGCGGTCGACTTCGCGGATGTCGTGGAGGCTGATGATGCCCACCAGGCGGTCGCCGTCTTCCATCACGGGAAAGCTGTGGTAGTGATACCGCAGGAAGTAGTCGTTCACCGCCTGCTCGACAGAGATGTCGGCCGGCACCGACACTACGTTCTGTGCCATGACCTCGGCCACTCGAACACCCTCAAGTGCCCGGCGCATGACGAGTTGCTGATAGCTCGACTTCGCCCCGCTCCTGAGGAAGAACCCGATGAGGATGAACCACATTCCGCCGACGAGGTTGCCGGCGAACAGCATAAGCACTCCGCCGGCGATCAGGAGGATGCCGAAGAACGAGCCCGTGGTGCTGGCGATGTAGGTGGCCTTCTGGATGTTGCCGGTGAAGTACCAGATGGACGCCCGCAGCAGCCGGCCGCCATCCAACGGCAGGCCGGGCAGGCCGTTGAAGATGAACAGCAGCAGGTTGATCCACGCCAGGTATCGGACAACCGCGAAGGACGCGAGCGCCCCCTGGCTTGTTCCCGTGATGAGCCTGGACGCGCCGAAGCACACGAGCGCCAGCACGAGGCTGAGCCCCCAGCCAGCCACTGTCATGATCCATTCGGCGCTGGCGCTTTTCGGCTCGTTGACCGTCTCGGAAACGCCGCCAAACAGGAAGAGCGTGATGCTCTTGACCGGGATGTCGAGTTTCTGGGCCGCGTAGGAATGCCCCAGCTCGTGCACTATCACCGAGACGAACAGCATGAACGAAGCTGCCGCGCCCATGATCCAGTAGACGTAGCGGTCCAGCCCCTTGAACATTACGGGGAAATACGCGACGGCCAGCGTCCATGCCACCAGTGCGAAAATGATGAACCACGTCGGATCCAGCCGAATGGGAATGCCGAACACCTTGAATAGCGGTATTGAGCGGTTTAACACGCGTACTCCTGTTCTCGCCGGTCGAGCCCGCTGCCGGCAACCTGTGCCGGATTCGGAGCATTCCGGGCGAGTCATTTCTTCGGAAGCGTTACAGTCAGTACGCCATCCTTCAGTTCGGTGGTGATGCGTACGGGGTCGATGGGTACGGGCATAATGACGCGGCGTTCAAACCTGCCGTAGCAGCGCTCCACGTGATGGTGGTCAGCCCCCACGTGAGCCTCCGGCGGCTGACGGATCCCCCGCACTTCAAGGCGGGCTTCGGTGCCGGAGACTTCGATCTTCTCGGCCGGCACGCCCGGCAACTCGACGAGCACGATCACGCTGTCCTCGTTTTCCAGCACGTCGACCGCCGGCCGCCACGTGGGCCACTTGCGTTCGACCGCCACGTGGAATGAATCGAACAGCAACTGCATTTCTTCGAACATAGCCACGAACCCGGACGGCCGCCTTGACAGGTCAGCGGGCATCGCAGTCTCCTTTCAGTTCATCTCACGGCCATCTCGGCAACCTTCTCGTGCTCGGCCACCGCAGCCAGTTTCGCCAAGTTCTCCGTCATCATCCGCAGCGTATCGTCGACTGCCCGGTAGACCGTTCCTTCGGGGTAGGTGCCGTCGGGCTGAAGCTCGCCCGCGGGGCGGCCGGTGAGGATCTCGATTCCCTCATCCAGCGTCTCGACCGCATAGATGTGGAATTTCCCGTCGCGCACCGCCTCGATCACCTCGTCCTTCAACACCAGGTTCGGCTCGTTGAGCTTGGGGATGGTCACTCCCTGCTCACCGGTGAGCCCTTTCACCTTGCAGGCATAGTAGAAGCCTTCCACCTTCTGCGTTACGCCGCCCACCGGCTGAATCCGGCCGTGCTGGTTGATGGAGCCGGTGACGGCTATCGACTGCTTGATCGGGACTCCCCCGAGGCTGGACAGCAGGCAGTATGCCTCGGACGACGACGCGCTGTCGCCCTCCACCCCTTCGTAGAGTTGCTCGAAGGTGATGCTGGCCGATATGGTGAGCGGGCGCTCATTGGCGAACTTCCCGCCCAGGTAGCCCACCAGGATCAGCACGCCCTTGTTGTGGATCCGGCCGCTGAGCCGCACCTCGCGCTCGATGTTGACCACGCCCCTCTTCCCCATGTAGGTGCGGGCGGTGATCCGGGAAGGCCGGCCAAAAGCGTAGTCGCCGAGCTGGATCACCGAAATCCCGTTCACCTGGCCGACCACCTCGCCGGCCACGTCGATCATGATCGTGCCGTCGTGAATCAGCTCGCGGATGCGCTCCTCAACGCGGTTCGAGCGGTATTCCCGTTCCTTCACGGCCTCCTTCACGTCGTCGCTGCCGACCAGCTTGTTGCCGCGCTTGGCCGCCCAGAACGACGACTCCCGCACGATGTCGTTGATGTCGAGCAGCGTGCTGGTGAGCTTTCGCTGGTCCTCGACCAGCCGCGAGCTGTATCGAAGCACCTCGGCGACGCCGCTGGGCGCGAAGTGCGTGAGTTTCTCCTCGCGGCAGCGCTTCGCGATGAACTTCGCGTACTCAAGCTCCATCTGCGGCTTCCTGTCCACCAGGTAGTCGAAGTCCGACTTCACCTTGAACAGCTTCCTGAAATCCTCGTCCAGCTCCCACAGCAGATAGTAAATGAACGGCTGCCCGATAATCACCACCTTCACGTCCAGCGGGATCGGCTCGGGCTCCAGCGTCACCGTGCTGATGAGGCGGAACATCTCGGTCATCTCCTCGATCTTGATCCGCTGGTTCTTGAGCGACCGCTTGAGGGCGTCGTACGACATGAACGACATGAGCAGGTCGCGTGCGTGCAGCACGAGGTAGCCGCCGTTGGCCCGGTGCAGCGAGCCGGCCTTGATCATGGTGAAGTCGGTGACCATGGCCCCGAATTGCGCCTTGTGCTCGATGCGGCCCATCAGGTTGCAGTAGGTGGGATTGCTCTCGAAGACTACGGGAGCGCCCTCCTGCTCCGAATTGTCGACCAGCACGTTCACGGCGTAGCGGGAGTAGACATCGGGCTTTTGCTGGGGCATTCGCATGCCGAACATGAACGGCGTAGGCTCCTGCGGCTGCCCCGCCTGCAGGAACTCCTGCACGTTCTCCACGATGTCATTCTGTACGTTGTTGAGGTAGTTGACGATCCGCTCGTTGTCGCGGTACTTGTTGCGGAGGTCCTCGATGAGGTGCCCGACGGCGAAGGTGGCGACGCGGCGGTTGAGTTCTTCGACACCGTGCTTGGCCTGCTTCTCGGCTTCGCGCACGCGCTTGACGGCGGCGTTCAGCTCGTCGCGCAGTTCCCTGCCCTTGACCTCGATCTCCTGCCGCCGCTCTTCCGGCAGGCTCTCGTAGTTCTCGGGGTTGATCGGCTCGCCGTCGACGAGCGGAATGATGCCGAACATGTTGCCGGCCTGCTGGAGGGCAAATCCCTTCTCCCGGGCACGCTTCTGCAGTTGCATGAACTCATCCGACTGCACCTGCTGCAAGTCCTGGTTGATGTGGTCGCGCTGGTTTCGGTAGTGCTCGCCGTCAAAGGCCTGGGGCAACTGCCTTCCGAGCTCCTTGATCAACTCGTCGACGTCGTCGCGGAATTCCCTGCCCTTGCCGACTGGCATCCTGATGGCGATGGGCTTGTGGTTTTCGTTGAAGTTGTTGACGTAGATCCAGTCGTCGGCCTTGGGGCGCTGTGCAGCCCGCTTCTCGAGTGCCATCTTGACGGCCGACTCGCGGCCGGAGCCCGGCGGCCCCAACGCGTAGAGGTTGTAGCCGAAGTGCTCGATCTCCGTGCCGAACTCCAGCGACCGCATGGCGCGGTCCTGCCCCATCATCCGTTCCGGGTCGGACAGGTCGTCGGTTGACGTGAACTTGAGGTTCGTCTCGTCGATCGTGCTTGTCAACCCCTCGGGCTTGAGTTCGAACTTGGCAGTGTCCATTGTGACAATCCCCCTCGTCACGATGCCGTGGCCGGTTGGTGCTCCCGCGTCTGTACCACTCCGTTCAGCAGGTCGGTCAGTTCCTTGCCCTCCAGCACTTCCTTCTGTTCCAAAGCTTCGGCCAGAATTTGCAGAGCATTACGGTTTTCCTCAAGCAGTGCAACGGCATCGTTGAAGCCTTCGTCGACCAGGCGCTTCACTTCGATGTCGATCTCCCGGGCGGTCTGTTCGCTGTATTCGCGACGCTGGGCGAGCTGCTCGCCGAGGAAGAAATTGACGGTCTTGTCTTCAACGGCGACGTTGCCCAGCCGCTCGCTCATTCCCCAGGACATGACCATCTTGCGTGCGAGCTTGGTGGCCACGATGAGGTCGTTTTCGGCGCCGGTGGTGGCGGAATCCGCCGATACCACTTCGGCTGCCCGGCCGCCAAGCAGCACCTTCAGCCGGGCCTTCAGGTACTCGATGGGGTAGTTGTGGCGTTCGTCGACGGGCAGTTGCTGGGTGACACCGAGCGCGTGGCCGCGCGGGATGATGGTGACCTTGTGGATGGGATCGGAATTGGCGCTGCAAAACGCCACGAGTGCGTGGCCGGCCTCGTGCCGGGCGACGAGCCTGCGCTCCTCATCGCTGAGCCGGAGGCTGCCCCGCTCCTGGCCCATCAGCACCTTGTCGCGGCTCTCGCTGAAGTCCGAGTTGTCTACCTTGCTCTTGGTTCGCTTGGCGGCAAGGAGCGCCGCCTCGTTCACCAGGTTCTTCAGGTCGGCGCCCGACATCCCCGGCATCCCGCGGGCAATCACCTGCAGGTCGACGTCCTCCGCGAGGGGCACGTTGCGCACGTGAACCTTCAGGATCTCCAGGCGCTCCGACAGCGTGGGCATGTCGACGACGATCCGGCGGTCGAACCTTCCCGGCCGCATCAGGGCGGGATCGAGAATGTCCGCCCGGTTCGTTGCCGCCATCACCACGATATTCTGGTTCTCTTCGAAACCGTCCATTTCGGAGAGGAGCTGGTTGAGAGTCTGCTCGCGTTCGTCGTGGCCGCCGCCGATGCCGGTGCCGCGGTGGCGGCCGACGGAATCGAGCTCATCGAGGAAAATGATGCATGGCGCCGTGCGCTTGGCAGCCTCGAACAGGTCGCGCACACGGGCCGCGCCCACTCCCACGAACATCTCCATGAAATCGGAGCCGGTGATGCTGTAGAAGGGCACGCCGGCCTCGCCGGCAACCGCCCGTGCGAGGAGGGTCTTGCCGGTGCCCGGCGGGCCAACGAGCAGCACGCCCTTGGGCACGCTGCAGCCCAGCCGGCGGAAGGGGGTGGGATCCTTGAGGAAATCGATGATCTGCTTGAGGTCGTCCTTCGCCTCGGCGGCGCCGGCCACGTCCTCGAATGTCGTTCGCGGCCGCTCGAGCGAAAACAGCTTCGCCCGGGACTTCGTGATCGCGCTGTAGCCCCCGAGGCCGCGGCCGGCCCGCCGCATCAGCATGTACCACACCACCACAAACATCCCCAGCGGCAGCACGGCCATCGCGAGGCTGAGAAACCACTGGCTCCCGCTGCCATGCGACACGAGGTCCACGTTGTGGGCTTCGATCAACGACATCAGGCCGTCATCGCCGAATGTGGGAATTTTCGTGCGGAACCGGCTGATGTATCGCCGCTCGCCGTTGGAATCGTTCTCGAGCACGGGCCTGGTGAACTGCCCCCACAGGTTCTCGCCTTCCACGTGCAGCACGGGCACGTTGCCGTTGATGATCTCCTGGCGCAGGCGAGTGTAGGAGATCGACGGGCCTTCGTCGGTGATGCCGCTGCTGAGGAAGGCGATCAGCAGCAGCATCGCAAGCAACGGAATGATCCAGCGCCCGAGATTATTCATCTGCTTGCCGGTTGCCTTCTTGTCGCGCGACCAGCGATCCCGTTCGTCTGGCAACTTTGATCTCCCTCGCAATCGACGTTGCGTCGATGCCCCGTGTCATGTCCAGTGTATCGAAAAGGCGAAAGCTCCCCGGCACAGGGTGTAGTGGCGCTCTGCCATTCACTAAGCTTAACACGATCAATCGTGCATGCTTCGCAAAGTTTTTGCGGAGGCATGGTGCCGCGAGTTGGGGGATGCAGAACGGAGGAGGAGAAGAAGAAGAAGAAGAGGGCAAAGCGGGAGCAGCGGGATGGGAACGTTCAACGATCAACAACCAACACTCAACCGGAAACACTCAACGGGCAGCGCTCAACGGGAAAACGTTCAACGCGATCATCGCCTGCGGTTTGCGTTTCGGCAGTTGCAAGTTGGCCGTTGATTCCTGACCGTTGATTGTCTCGGTTCGTCCCATCACGGCAGCGCCGTCGTCTCTTCCGGCGCCGTGGTCTTCTTTACAGACGCGGCCGCCGGCGGGGTCTTCTTTCGGAATACCAGGTGCAGCAGATGCGACAGGGCGTCCTTGATGCCCTTGCTTCGCCGTAAGACTTTCAGAATCTCATCCTTGAGATGATCAGTGAGAGCGAAAACGCGAGGTAGCTTTCTGCGAAGCCACTGGTCGAACCGCCGGGCCATCCTCGATTCTCTCGAGAGCAGTGCCAGACCCAGCAGGAAAAACGGCCATCCGGGAAGGATAGGGATGAGGCCGCCCAGGGCAGCCAAGCCAAGGAGCAGCCCTCCAGCGGCGAGCGTGAGGATTTTCTTGCGTGTACGACCCACCGACAAGCCTCTGAACACAAAACCATGAAACGTTTTCCCCACTATGATAGCATGGTTCAGCTTCTTTTCCTACAGTTTTGCGCGGCTCGTGAACGGCGGGAGTACACGCGCCCTATGCGCCCGATTATCCGCCGGGATTCCCTACCGGCAAAGTCGTACACCCGGAAGATGGACGGATACCGGCCTTTCAGCACCCGCAGCGTCCTTCGCACACGGGGTGACGCGGATGACAACAGCGGCAGAGCGATCAGCAGAAACGGCCAGCCGGGCAGCACCGGCAGTACGGCACCGGCGATCCCGACGATCAACAGGATGGTACCGGCGATCAGCTTGATGATTCTCAGCGCGGCGGCAGTCACATGGCAACCTTTTCGAAGCGGATCGCGGCGGCGATCCCCTCGTACTCGTCAAGCAGAGGGCTGTGAGCTACGCGATCGACCGTTCCGCCGGCGGCGATGACGTCGTCTGCCATCTCCTCGGCAAGATCAACCTCGGCCACCTCGCCCGAGCAGTGCGGGCACTGGCCGGGTGCGCCCTCCACGGTCCGCTCGGAGAGCAGCCGGCACTGATTGCAGCGCACGCCGCTGCGGCGGAAATTGCGGCTCATATAGAGCACCTGCACCGCTCGCTCGTTGACCGCCCGCAGTGTGGCGGCCAGCCCCACCGATCCTTTCCCGCCGATCGCTGCCTGCTTGACGGCCTCCCGCACGCCCAGCCTCTCCTTGAAGTGCTCGTGCCGCTGGAGGTGCTCGATCACCTTCCGGATCACCACGCTCTCCGGCTCCAGCATGTCGAGATGCACGGTGATGAAGACCTTGTCGAGCACACGCTTGGGCAGGAAACGGCTGAACTGGCTGATCACCTCGGGCTGGCCGGCGAGCACGATGTTCTTGATGAGGAATTCGTCGACCAGTGCTTCCACGTTTTTCGCCACTTCCTTGTGGTGGCGGTCGTAGTGGTCGATGACGTGGCGCTGGAATCGTGGCTGCGACCATCCGCCGGCCTTGTGATAGCTGGGGACGTCGTCGATGATGTTGATGCGTTCGTCGACGCCGGCGAGTCTCAGCTCGTAGACGCGTGCCCGGCTGGAGTCGACCATGACGAGCAGCAGCCGCTCGTATTCGTCGGCGAGGGTGATGAGTTGCTTGAGGTGAGGGCGGACGTCGACGACGAGTTGGTCGGAGAATTCGGCATTAGCCTTGAAGATTTCGAAGAAGCCGTCGCCGCTGCACGTGAAGAACGCAAGCCCGCGGTATTCGCTGTCGATCTCGCCCCGCATCTGGTCCTGCAGGTATTCCTCGATCCGGTCGCGGTCGCGTTGCAGCGAACGGATCACGTCGTGGTGGGCGTGCCCGCGGAAACGGTCCATCACGGCCGTCCATTCGTTCTTGAAGAAGAGCCGCGCCCGTTTCTTGTGGAATTCGTCTTCCCAGTGCGCATTCACATATTGTGAGACGAACTGGTGCTCTCCCGGCGTGTACTTGCGCAGCTTCTCGACGATCTCGTTGAAGTCCATCACATCGTGCTCCCACAGTGCGGAATGCCATTCGGGGCTGCAGACAACAGGCTGAAGGCTTCAGGCTGCAGGCTTCAGGCTGCAGGCTGCAGGCTGCAGTTGGGAAGAAGAGTGATTCCCTGCTGCCCGGCGATCCGATTGGGCGGGTCACGCCAGCAAACGCGGGTTTTTCAACCCTGGAGACTGCCCTGAAACCTGAAGCCAAACTCACACACACGCTCTTCCATGAAAACAAGCACGCGCCCCGGCCTGTGCCAGGGGCGAGATGCCCCGTTTTCCCACGTGCTTCCCGTGCGGAGGAGTACGGCACTGCGAAAAAAAAATGACGATGATACATTTGACAAACGGTGGGAAACAGGGTATAATAGATATGGCAGCACACCGGGTGTTCAATCCTGATGAGCAGCGATTTAAGGAGGAATCCACGATGCGTAAGTCCTGCCTGCTCCTGGTGTTGGCCCTTCTTGCGGCGGTGCCGCTCGGCGGTTGCGCCCCAACGGCGCGTCGCGCCCGCGACACGAATGTTCAGAGCCTTGTTGCCGACTACGACAACACGTGGAAGGCAATGTACGACGTGATGGCCCGTCACTTCCTCGTCGAGCACAGCAGCCGGTCGGAGGGAGTGATCGACGCGTTTGAAGTCCGCAACGACGGCCGGCAAGGCCAGGCGGAAACACGCGTATCCGCCAAGATCTTCCCGTCATCCCGAGGAGGGTACGACATCGAAGTGCGAGCCCGGAATTACGTGGAGCTTTCGGAGCCGGTAGCCTTCTCGAGCAAGACACCGCGCTACGAGTGGAACTGCGTCGGGTTCGACTCGAAACTGGAAACGCAGTTGCGGAACGAGATCGATGCCGTGCGCTTCCAGGGCAAGGCACCCCGATACGAAAACGCCTTCCTCCAATCGCCCCGGGAAGAGATTCCGGCGCCGTAGCGGCGATTGCGGAGCAGGCATTCACCTTCTCGGCCGATAGCGGCCGGCATCGGGCAAGCACGTGCCGGCCGCGTTTGGTTTCGCCCGCGCCGCTTCCGCCGTCAAGCACGTGGTGTCTTCCGGCCCCTTGTTCGCTGTTCCTTGTTCCTTGTTCCTTGTTCCCCTGTTCCCTCTTCTCTATCCCCTGGTTCTCTGCTCTTGGAAACTATCTCAAAACATCCAACAGGATCATGTAGGGGCACACGGCGTGTGCCCCCGGGGCGGACGGCGTCCGCCCCTACATCGGGATCACCTGTTCCCTGTTCCCTCTTCTCTATCCCCTGGTTCTCTGCTCTTGGAAACTATCTCAAGACATCCAACAGGATCATGTAGGGGCACACGGC